>JAOZKH010000080.1 GCA_029935405.1 Vallitaleaceae bacterium
CTTGCGGTTGTTTACGGAAGGAAAACGTCCTTGACATTTTATGGCAGTCTTCTAGCCATAAAATTCAAATATGGAATTTTCCTGTAGTAGAAACAAAGAGGCTATGCCTCGTCCGCTTGCGGTTGTTTACGGAAGGAAAGTGCCCTTGACATTTCATGAGATGCTTCTACTCATGAAATTCAAATAGGAAACTTTCCTGGAGTCAAGAAGAGTGGTTCGCCACGTTTTTGTCCCTGACAAAACTTCGTTGAGAGGAAGGAAAATATCCTTGACATATTATGGCAGTCTTCTAGCCATAATATTCAAATATGGAGTTTTCCTGTATCAGAAAGAGAGTAATGAAAATGGACGGAAGAAAACGCAGTGATATCACCATCGGATCTAATGTAAAAGTAGTTCAAAAACCACATCAAAAATCTGGCGAACTAACAGAAGGTATAGTTGCCAAGTTATTGACAAAGTCTGCAAATCATCCACATGGAATCAAAGTTATGTTAGAAGGTGGTATTGTAGGTAGAGTTAAAGAAGTGAATGATAATTAGGTTTTATAAAACTAATAGATTATAAAAAATTAATGTGAATTGGAGGACCGAACAATGTCAACGAATAATATGGAAAAAATGAAAGCACTCATAGAAGCTAAGAAGAATAACCAAGCAGATAAACACAAAATAATTCCTAACAAGAAAATTGGAGCAAGTCGTGGTGGGTCAAATAACATTAAGACTGGTGGGTCGAATAACAAAGTGTAATTAATCAGGCTAGGACCAGAAGGTCCTAGCCTTTCGCGTAGCCTTTCACCTGCACCCAGGTGCCAGGCACCTGCCTGTTACTGCCTAAATACTTGGAAAATGCTTCTTTAAAAATTCTACTTCTTTTTCGTAGTGATCAAGATGTCCCTCTTCAACCATAGCAATAAAAGCTTCATTCCCTTCTATTGATTTTGCCATAATCGTATCACAAAGTTTTTCAATCCTTCTAATAATCCAACGCTTTAAGTCCTTTGGAATAGTCATTCCATAGGCTTTGAAAAACAGTTTTATTCGTCGTTTCCGTAACTCTTCATAGCTAAAGTTATAGTCTACAATTTCACCTTTATCAATATCCGGCTGGAAACTAGCAAGAGGTACCGAAGTATATAGAGCATATGCAATATCCCAAAGCCTAGGTCCAGGACCTGCCATATCAAAGTCAATAATTCCTTTGGTCTCTTCATGTTCATAAACAATATTGTAAGGTGCAAAGTCATTATGACAGATGACTTCATGTAATCTAGTATCTGGATAAGCTGTATCTGAAACTTCCTCAGAGACAAACCCTATCGTGGCTTCATGATACTCTTTCATCAAAATAGCCGTTTTTTCTAGAGCTTCATCTGACCACATAAAAAATGGTTTATTTGGATAATTATTACCTGAAACTTCCCCCTCAATATAAGATAATATCTCACGGTTCATATCATCTCTGCCAAGATATTTCGGTACTTGACTAAAACCTTTTGATTCCAAATACTTTAGTAGTTCCTCTGAATATGGTCTAATAACGGCTAGTCGGCGAATTGTATCACCTACGCGAATAACTTCATTCACATTACCACCATTCACTTCCATAACCTTTAAATCTTCTATAAATTTTATTGTAAACTCAATAGCTTCAACTGTAATGTCTTCACAAAGATGTTCTAGATCATCATCATTAAATCCACCAGGTCTTAACTCACTGCAGCTTAATGAATCAAATTGATTAGTAAATTCCTCAGCATAGTTATAACATATTGAAGCAATTTCCTTATCACTAAGTTTACCTTCCAAAAATATTCCAATGAAAAGCAACGCACCTTCTACTAATCCACATTGTGCTCCGAATTTACCGGCACCATGCATACCTATTGCTGCATCATAAGTTTGCTTCTGAATCTCTATACCAAAAGTCTCAGTTAATAATTTTAACGTTGTTCTTGCACAATTGATATTGTTATCATAATACGATTCATGGACTCTTTCTTTAATACGGTTCATTTCACTTCCCCCTTTTTATATTATCAATAGTTCTTTGTTATTATTTTACACTTTTGACATTAATAATACAAGAAATATGTAGTATAATTCTTTATAGAAGGAATTTAGAAATAAAAACAAACAAGGGATTGTAATTTGGAGGTTAATAATGAAGAATGTTGGTCTTATACTTGAAGGTGGAGGTATGCGCGGTGTATACACCGCAGGTGTTTTAGATGCATTTATAGATACAGAGTTAGACATTAATTATGTGATTGGTGTTTCATCAGGTGCTAATATCGGAGCGAATTATATTACGAAGCAAAAGGGGCGAAGTAAAAAGATATATTTATATTGGAGTCAAGATAAACGGTTTGTTGGTTTTAGAAACTTGTTGAAAGAGCGTAGTTACTTTGGTATGGAATTTCTGTTTAGTATATTGCCTAATCAATTGGAAAAGTTTGATTATGATGCCTTTAGTAAATCCGATAAGGTGTTAGTTTCATGTCTAACAAATTGTGAAACAGGTAATGTAGAATATGTTGAGCATCAAGATTATTGCCCGAAAAGTTATATGTCAACTATTATTCGAGCAAGTAATAGTTTGCCGATTATTTCCCCACCTGTTACCATCAATAATAACAAATATTTGGATGGTTTCTTAAGTGATCCACTGCCGATATATAAATCGATTGAAGATGGAAACACACATAATATTGTTGTATTTACTAAAAAAACAGGAATTGAAACGAAAGTATCATGGTCGGATAAATTGTTTAGAAACATTACAAAAATTAAGTATCCAAAGATTGGTGAAAATATTGAGAAGACTGTAAACGAATACTTTAAACGATTAAAAGTAGTAGAGGAACTTGAATCGAAGGGAAAAATCTTCATATTTCGACCAACTAGTGCCAAATTGGAAAATAGGTACAGTAAAGATGTTAAAGAGTTAGAAGCTGTTTACGATGAAGGATATCAAGATGTTATAAGACAATTAGAAAAACTTAAAAAATGGCTAGCCAGAATAACTGACTAGCTACTACTTGATTGCTTCTTAATTAGCAAAGTGTTGCATACATAACCGCCTTGATTGTGTGCATACGGTTCTCTGCTTCATCAAATACCATCGACTTCTTGGATTCGAATACTTCATCTGTTACTTCCATTTCTGTGATTCCGAACTTCTTAGCGATGTCTGCACCGATAGTGGTTTTGGTATCGTGGAATGATGGTAGACAATGCATAAAGATTGAGCCTTTTGCCGTGTTTGCCATAGCTGCACTGTTTACTTGATAAGGTGTTAATTGCTTGATTCTTGTTTCCCATACTTCACCAGGCTCACCCATAGATACCCAAATATCAGTGTAGATTACGTCAGCACCTGTCGTGCCAGCGGTCATGTCCTCTGTTAGGGTAATTGTACAGTCGTTCTCTTTTGCAATGGCAATGGCTTTTGCAACTAATGCTTCTTCAGGGAAAAGTTCCTTAGGTGCACAAGCAGTGAAATTAAGACCCATCTTTGCACAAGCAACCATCAGTGAGTTACCAAGGTTGTTTCTCGCATCGCCACAGTATGTGAAGTTAAGACCTTTAAGATAACCGAAATTTTCTTCAATAGTCATTAAGTCTGCAAGCATTTGCGTTGGGTGGAATTGATCTGTAAGACCATTCCATACAGGCACACCTGCATGATCTGCAAGTGATTGTACTAGGGCTTGATCATAGCCTCTGTACTCAATACCATCATACATGCGGCCTAGTACTCTGGCAGTATCAGCAATACTTTCCTTTTTACCCATTTGTGAACTTCCAGGATCAAGATATGTAACACCCATGCCTAGGTCCATGCCGGCTACTTCGAAGGAACAGCGAGTCCTCGTTGAAGATTTCTCAAAAAGCAAAACGATGTTTTTCTCTTTAAGAACCTTATGCGGTGTACCTTTACGTTTCATAGCTTTAAAGTCTTTTGAGAGATCGATTAAGTAACGAATCTCTTCAGGTGAATAATCCAGTAGTGATAAAAAATGTCTTCCTCTAATATTGCGTCCCATAGTTCAATACTCCTTTTCTTTTTTAATCTTTTCTTGATTATTCTATCATAGTATTTTTAGTTACTATAAGTAGGACATTTATCGATGTTTTTACTGTATTTTAAAGTCGATATCATCATATTATGTAAAAATAAAAATAAATAATAAATATTGCCGTTTAAATACATGAATTATGTCATTTGATGTCCCAAGCTACGTTGACATAGCATGTGTAAGGTACTATAGTGAAAACACATAAACTAGGAGGTGAGTCCGTGAAAGATGTTGTAGGCATACAGAGTCAATATAGATCCAATATAGATCATAGTATACTATGCAGTTTTGAGGTTGAAGTTACTGACTCACCAACAAAACCACTCATTCATCAAATGTCTAGATTCCTTTTGATTATGAAAGGAAGTGGGAAAATCAAATTACAAGGTCAGGAATATGTGTTAAAACCTGGTACAGTAGTTTCGATTCTACCATGGCAAACCACACATATATTTGAAGTCACAAAGCCTCTAGAATTCTTCCTGGTAAAATACTATTTTGATAGTGTGAACAACATCATCAAAAGTTTCTATAATACTAACAATGATGATATAACCATCGTAGAACATTTTACGAGGACCCCCGTAATTCAGTGTAATCCCTATCAGGAAGAGATGATGCATCAACTTTTTCTTCAGATTCACCAGGAAATTCGTGGATTTGCATATAAAGAGAAGGATTTAAGCAATATCTATTTAACTAATAAACTGGTAGAGATTATGCTCCAATTCTATCGTATTGGTGAATTACTTAAAACAGGTGAAGATGAAAAACCCCATAAGATGAATAATTCAGAGATTATTCAATACATCTATAACCACTTAAGCGAGAAACTTACATTGAAGTTATTGTCTGCTAAATTCTTCCTCAGCGAGTCATCCATCAGTCTTTATCTTCGCAGGACCACAGGGTTATCTTTCTTTGATTTAATCAACGAGATGCGTATTGGGAAGACTGTTAACTTTCTACTATATACACACCTCACCATGGAAGAACTAGCTGAAATCTTAGGTTTTGTGGATGGTGCTCATATCAGCAAGGTATTTATGGCTAGAATAGGGATGAAAGCTAACGATTATAGAAAAACTTATCAGAAAGTCAATGATATATGTAAAATAAAAGAGACAAAAGCGTCATTTGAGATTATCGATTATATCTTTAGAAATTATATGGAACCTTTAACACCAAAAGGCGTGGCTGACAGTTTTCATCTATCTACAAAACAGTTGAATAAAACCCTTCTGTATCAGGTGGAAAGGAACTATGAAGACTTTCTAAACTTTGTCAGAGTGAATAGAGGCAGCGAACTTTTGTTGTCGACTGACTGGAGCGTGACTGATATTGCCGTAGCTGTTGGCTACAATACAGCAAAAACATTCACAAGAAATTTCTTAAAGCTTCGACTAATGCCACCAGGTGTGTTCAGACAGACCGTAGAGCTTCAAGAAGAAGATTTGAATTTCACTTCAGATTCTGACGGATATGCACATGAGTGATATCCTGTATCAAATATTATCAAATTAATTGAGTGACATGAGCATCATTTGACAGTTTTTTTGATGCTCTAAATAATAGAAATATCAGGAGGATGAATTTTATGAAACAACATATTATACCAAGAGCAGTTATTGCCCTAGGTGGAAACGCCCTTGGTGGTACACCTGAGGAACAGAAAATCAAAGTAAAAAAAGCGGCTAAATCATTAATTGAGTTAATTAAACAAGGAAATGAAATCATTATTAGCCACGGAAATGGTCCACAGGTAGGGATGATTAATCTTGCCTTTGAAGAAGCGTCTAAGGTGAATGATAAGATTGTTCCTTTTGAATTACCTGAGTGCACGGCCATGAGTCAGGGATATATCGGCTTCCATTTGCAGATGGCTCTCCAGGCTGAGATTCACAATCAGAAAAAACCATGGTTTGTCTCTTCAGTAGTGACACAGATTGAAGTAGATATAAACGATGAAGCCTTCTTAAACCCTACAAAGCCAATTGGTAGTTTTTATACTGAGGAAGAAGCGAAAATGATGATGGAGAGTGATGCTACTTTGGTCATGAAACCAGATTCAAACAGAGGATACAGACGTATGGTTGCTTCACCAAAACCTATTAAGATTTTAGAAAGAGAATCTGTGCTTAATATGTTAGATAATGAATTTATTGTAATAACTTGTGGCGGCGGTGGAATCCCTGTGGTACTTCAAGAAGATGGAAGCTACGAAGGTGTGCCTGCAGTCATTGATAAAGACTTTGCATCAGCTAAGTTGGCAGAGACAGTAGATGCGGAGTACTTATTCATTTTAACTGCTGTTGATCGTGTATCAATTAACTTTGGCACACAAGAGCAAAAAGACATTGAAAGAATGTCTGTTGCAGAAGCAGAACAGTATATCAAAGAAGGTCACTTTGCACCAGGTAGTATGTTACCTAAGGTACAGGCAGCCGTAAACTTTGTTAAAGGCAACCAAGAACGCAAAGCCGTTATAGGTTCACTAGAAAAAGCACCTCTAGCAATCAAAGGCGAAAGCGGCACCATTATATATCACAGTTAAATATGAACCGTTTAAGGTAATATGGCCTTAAACGGTTTTTTAAGAAAAAAGGAAGTCTTTGATATTGATTATTTAATCATTTATAAAATTCTGCTGAATTCCTATCTTATTACTCAACTCATCAAGTGTATTCGCTTTCAGTTCATACACAAGAAATTCCGGCTGTACCCTATCAATAATCTCATTGATTCTATTATCATCAAATGGTTCGTGGCTATCAATCTGATGTATGTGAGGATAGATTGATTTGAACTTATCCATTATGTTTTCTGCATCATCATATTGTCTAATTAAGTCTATATGATTTCCACTTAAATACTCACCTGCTAATGTTTTTGATAGATGAATAACTTTTATGTCTTCAATCAACGGACCAAGACTGTCCAAAATCTCATGAATAAAATTAATTGCTTCATCCATAGTTCTTATATCTTTATTTGTACTTAGAAGATGTGTGATATCTAATACAAACCCTTTGTTTGAGTAGTTAATTTGCTCATAGAACCATATTGTCTTCTCTACATCTCTAAATGTTAAGCCAGGCCACCAAAGATTCTCAAAAAGCAACATGGGTCCATCTTGATCACCAAATACCTTATTAATCAAATCAACACTAGCTTTGAAGACTGAAATATCATCATAATGATGTTCAAAACTAAACACTTCTCTGAAACTAGCATTAGAAATGTGCATTACCATGTAGGCAACACCTAACTCCTTTGCAACTTTATATTCATTCCTTAGGTACTTCACCATGTCTTCCGGTTTACTGAATCCATAATACTGATGTACGTTATCCAAACTCATAAAATCACCTAATAATCTCTTTTTATCTTGCTTCCAAAAATCTATCCAATTTGGCCAATACAGTAAATGATGACCATAGATCATGTTGTCAGGCACAATACTCAAATCATAATCTCCGTATAGAATCATCTCTATACCGTCTAATTCTACTTCGTTCAGAAAAGTATTTATTTTACCATAATCGCTATCAAATTGATCCGTAAACATGCTACTAGCGATTGGTAAGTTCATTAGTTTTTTCATTATGTTCCCCTTATTTTTTTAGTTTATTTCCAAGATTCAGATAAATTATCCCCGCTATCATAATTATAAATGAACTTATGAATCCACACCAAAGTAATAAATCTGTATATTTCGGAAAACCCAGCACAGTTATTCCCCAAAAAAAGTATGAACTCGCTAATATTAATAGTCAAACACTTCTTTCAACTCAATCTTTAACTCATCAAAAGCGTAACAAGTTAATTGATCATCTAATTGATAGACTTCGTAAATATCAATGCCTTTATCTTTGAATCCATATTGATAAATACATTTTTTAATAGGATCTACTAACCAATATTCCTTACATCCACCTAACATAAAGGAATTCAACTTATCCACCATATCTCTTGAACGTGTTGAAGGTGATAGTACTTCAATAACTAGTGTAGGAATTCCCGAATAACGTCCTTTATCATCAATATATTCTGTTGTATCACAACTTATTAATAAGTCTGGTTGTATCACATCAGGTGTTTTTAGATCATCTTTGTATATAGTCACATCAAATGGAGCTAAAAACACTTTGCATGACTTACCTTTTAGAAAAACTTTGAGGATATAGTATATGTTACCTACAGCCTCTTGATGGAAACTGCTTGGTGATGTTTGCATAATAATTTCACCATTAATATACTCAAGTCTGCCTTCAGCTTGAGAACTAATCTCCAAAAATTCTTCATAGGATACCATTTTTGAACCTATATCATAAGCTGGAGCTTCTTCTCTCAACATCATGTAATGCATAATATCATTTACATAAGGTGACATTCGAACTGTAGCTTGTCCATTCTTAGTGATAATGATTTGATGGTTTTCAGATACATAATCTAAATACTTTCCCATATTTTTCTTAAATTGCGTTGCAGTGATTGTACGATTTTCTTCCATTAGAGCACCTCCTTTGTACGATAAGCCAATTATATATCGCACGAAATAAATAGTCAATCATACGATATGACCATTTCTATCACGATAACCAAAATAAAAACTACTAAACTCGCTTTGGCGAAAAATCATTCAAACGCATACTTCAAAAAATCAAATATATCAATTTTTTCATCGATAATAGATTTTAAAAGCGTAACTTCATCTGTAATTATGTTATCAACACGTAGTGCTATTGCATTTCTCATACTTTCATCTGTATTTAATGTCCATACATGAACTTCCCTATTTATTTTATGTGCATTTGATATAAATGTTTCATTAATATTACTCTCTTCAACACTATAGAAATCTACATTTAGCTTTTCAAGTTCTCCTAATGCAACAATCATAATATATCCCGTACGTATTTTGCTATCTAATAGTTCAACCTCTTCTATGACACTATAATCCAAAGAAGTTACGACACATTCATCATAATAGTCCAATTCATTAATACTATTTACAATTGAAGCTACTAACTTTTTGTCATGACTATTTGATTTAACTTCAATATTTAGTTTTATTCTTCCACGACTATATGTCATAATTTCTTCTAATGTAGGGATTTTTTCACTTGAATAACTCGCATCATAATACGATCCTGCATCTAACGTTTTTATTTCATCTAGTGTCATCTCCCAAGGTGTTAGATCAACACCAGTAGTTCTCAAAAAACTTTTATCATGTAGGAGAATAACATGTCCATCTTTAGTTTCTTGAACATCTATTTCAGCGTGAGTTGCACCTGATAAAATCGCTGAATCTATAGAAGCTAATGTATTTTCTGGTGATTTTGTTGAATTACCACGATGACTCGTTATGCCTATTATACTCTTTGAATGATTTATTGATTCTTCTTGTATTAAATAGAGCCCTGCTACATTAACTGTTGCTATAATTACAATTAATGTACCAATAATCCATTTATTATCTAACCACTTAATGTACCATTTTTTATTTGAACTAGCAGCTTTTATATTTACTTCAACTGGGTATTTGTAAATGTTTTCAAAACATTTTGTCATTAATATTGACTGAAAAGGCACTGCAACAAACGCAAATCCTGTTGTTCCTACTATAAATATATTAATACCCATAACTATAAGAGTATCTGTTTTTGCCTCAGGCATTAGGATTATTATAATTACAAAAACAATTAATACTAAAAGTGTTATCAGTATCATAAGCAAAATTCCAAATAAATCCATAACAAATATATACTTTATTATTTTAAGGAAGTTTTTCTTAACTATATACCAACTTTGTTTTAGAGCTCTTTTTTTATGTCTATCTGTGAGCATTATTACTTGTATTGCAAACATCCATCGAATACTAAGGAGCCCTGCTACAAGCAGTAATATTAACCAATACAGTGAAAATAGCTCATTGCTATTGATGACGTCCATAATAAATCCAGGTATCTTCAATTTTTCAAAAATGCTTGTTGTAGTACCGCTACTTATTAATGGTCCAATAAAAAACAAATATACTAATACTAATACTCCATCAATACCTAATAAATATTTTACTCGTG
>JAOZKH010000239.1 GCA_029935405.1 Vallitaleaceae bacterium
TGGAGGAAATTATAAGCGAAAACAATGTAGAGTATTTTCGAGATAATGATTTTCAATTATCTGGCCCTGTTTACCTTTTAAGAATTAGTAAAGAGGATATAATTTTAGAGTATGGTTTTTTTGGAAATACTATGCACTATGTTGAAGTAAAAGATGATGTTGTATTAGTTGATAAGTGGTATGAATCAAATGAAAAGAATCTTTCTAGGGTGGAAAAGATATTTAAGAGTAAGTAAGGAGAAATATCTTCAAATTCTTATTGTGAACTGTATTAAATAGAAATGGAAAGATTATAAAGGACGCATATTTCTATTTTGGGATATTCAAATTAGGGATTTAGTGTAATAAGTATGGTAACCTATTATCATAATGAATTAGTACAAAGAATGGATCCTGGAGAGAGGAGCTTATTTACTAAAATAGTATTTACTTCAATCTATTCCCTGATTGGTCAGGGGCAAGCTACCTAGAAGTTAAACTTTTCATCCTGAAAAGTGCTTCTAGTCCCTTGCTTTGCAAGAAAAAAGAATAGATAAAATTCAATGGATATATTGAACAAAACAAACTTTCTTATCTTTTTATTTCTTGATTTATAGCGAATTCATTGTTATATCTGTAAGCAGAATAATTGCACTGATACAATCATTGAAAGGGATATTGGATGCAAAGTTATAACTTTTACTATATCTTGTCCAACGTTCCATCATATTACTGCTTGATTGAATATCTGTGAGGATATCATGTTTCAAAGGAATGATGAATTCGGTTTCTCTATTTTTGAGAGTATTAGCAAAAGCTTCTTTTAATATTTTATCATTGAGGTCATGACGTAATATTTTATTGATGATATATAGATCATAGAAATCTTTCATTCGTGTATTTGCTGTACCTCTTGTGAACACTGTTTCTAGTTTTTCTGCAATAACTGTTTCAATATTGTAGGATTTGATTTTAATTGTATCACCGAGTATAAAGGTTTTATAGGTAAGGTCAATTTCTTTGGGAGTGATCTTGTCACCAGTGGATAAATCTAAATGTAGTGTTTGTGTGATTTTCTCTTTTTGAGCGGTGAAATAGATGCGATAACCTTGATAATCATTAGCATCCATTATTTGTTCGATTTTCTTAAATATGAAATGACATCCATCATCATTTGGAATATTTGCAATATCATTAAATATCTTAAGGCTAGTTTCTTCAGTAAGTGTATAGGATTTAATCGCTGTATCAATATCCATTGTACTTCGTGTTGTAATACCAAGCAGTGCTACCATTAACATACCACCTTTAACGATGATATAATCTTTTTCTTCATATTTAGAAAGCCTTAGAAGAAACTGATCCATGAAATACAATTGCATTAATACTTGTGGATCTACACCTTTATCTCTTGAAATATTTCTTATCTTTGCTTTGAGCGCTTCAGCATTCATAGTAGTAACTCCAATCTGCTTTGTACTTTATCGGCTATTCCCATATTTTTTGCATGTAACATAAGTATTGATAATTTTTTGGAGTTATCTTTACAGTATTTACGTATTGCTTTATTCGCTATTTCACTGTCAATTGATTTGTAATGTCGAATAACGTCACATATAGTTCTTTCAAGATTATAAATCGTTATTGTATTTCCATAAATGGATTGAATTTCTGATATGCCGAAAAAGATTAACTCGGGAGAACAATATCTGATTTTTAAATTTTTGCTTTTCAGTCGGCTTGTACCAAAGTGCCTAGGAACAGTTATGGTTATTTTTTCAGGGATTCGTTCAGAGTATCCTAAATGGTATAGTGCACTTTCATGGGAAATAATACATTTACTGTATTTAAGTTGTAGTAGATGTTCTATATCATTTTCAGTAGATTGAGTCGTATATAAACCCTGCTGTAATCGACTAATAATACCGTCATTGATAAGTGTACGAATTAATGTATCAGATATACCAATATCTAGTAGCTCTTGCCTTGTATATGTAGTTTTCTCTTTATCTAATTGTATAATGGCTTCTGCTTTATTCAATTTATCAACCAATCTGTGCGTAATATTTATTTTTTTAAGCACGATTTATTATAACATGATTTTGGAAAACAATAAAGCTGTGCTTAAAAAATATATTATTAAGCACAAGTTGAGTGGGTATGTGAATCAGTCTCAAAAAACACTCGTCCCATGTGGAGTATAAATGACTGATTGGATTTGGTGTGATGATTGTTGAATATATAAAGAGAGTTATTATGTTTAAATATATTAGCCTATTATATATATACTATGTTTGAAATAATCTGTGATTAACCACTAATCTTAGATCGGGTTATTTTATATATTAAAAAACAGCTAGTATGTCTTCTGAATTTCATGGGATATTACTTTTTAATTTGTGACTGGCAAGCTATCTTTAAATTAAATTAAATTAAATGTATTAATTGCTTTTATAGTGAAGAAGTTTATGGCTTTTAAGATGGATATAGTATAATTTTAATATGAAGATTTAATTCATATGCCATATATGTTAGAATTGTATATAGAATATTGGAAGTGTTATTATAGTTCGGGTAATACCATTGCGTATGTTATTTAAGTGCTTAAATATTCGATTAGAGAAGTGCTGACGTAATGCCGAAACAGTTCAAACACATGAATTATCTGACATATATTAAATTGTTTTAAAAATATGATTGAGGTGAGAGAAGGCAGTCGTTTTTAGATTTTATTACTAG
>JAOZKH010000081.1 GCA_029935405.1 Vallitaleaceae bacterium
GTTTTTTTTAGTATAACATCAAATGATTATTTTTTCAGTTCTTTTAAGATATTTTTAATATATAGCAATATATGTGACTGAATGTAAGGAGAAAGTATCATATGCCGCAACTTTCTTGCCTTATGTCGCCACATCTTTTCACTATTTTTAAATATCAAGAAGGGACTGTTCACATATTGCAACAGTCCCTTCTTATCATTACATTTATTAGCTAATTCTTTCTTTAACTTTAGCTTTTTTACCAACACGTTCGCGTAGGTAATGAAGTCTTGCTCTTCTAACTTTACCATGTCTAATAACTTCGATACGGTCTAAGTTTGGAGAGTTTACTGGCCAAGTTTTCTCAACACCAATTCCATAAGAAATTCTTCTTACAGTAAAAGTCTCGCGATTACCGCCACCTTGTCTCTTAAGAACAGTACCTTCAAACATCTGTACTCTTTCTCTTGTACCTTCTTTGATTTTTGCATAAACACGAATAGTGTCTCCTGTTTTAAAATCATCAATATCAGTTCTGATTTGAGTTTGCTCAATATTTCTAATTATCTCATTCATAAGTCATCCTCCTTCCATCTTAGACATTCATCAACGGTCTAACCCGCCAGCGGAATATCAGTACTCACAGTTTAACACTATAACATATTTTCACTTATATGGCAAGTATTCAATAAAAACACTTTATCTTTTTCTGTTAATAATGCATGTTTTAGCAAATCTGGCCTTTTAGAAGCTGTTCTAATCAAAGATTGTTCGTGTCTAAATTCATCTATTTTTTTATGGTTACCTGACAATAATATTTCAGGTACTTGCATGTCTTCATATTCATAAGGTCGTGTATATTGAGGAAATTCTAGTAATGAGTTATCAAAAGACTCTATATCCGCTGATACTGTATTACTAAGCACGCCTTTTACATGCCTGCTTACAGCGTCAACAACCACCATAGCAGCCATTTCCCCACCTGTTAATACATAATCACCTATTGATAATTCTTCTGTTACAATCGATTCAATAACACGCTCATCAATTCCCTCATAGTGTCCACAAATAAATATAAGTTCTTCCTCACGAGATAATTCTTCTACAATACTTTGAGTTAAAGTTTTACCTTGTGGGGTTAGATATATAACTCTTTTTTTCTTAGGATATTCTTTCATGACAGAATTATATGATCTTACTATTGGTCCTGGTTGCATTACCATTCCTGCACCACCACCATATGGATAGTCATCGACCGTATTATGTTTATTATTTGCAAAATCTCTAATATTTACTAAATTTAATTGTATTAATTTCTTATCCCTTGCTTTTTTCAAAATAGAACTGTTAAGCCCATTATGAATATGTTCAGGAAATAAAGTCAAAATATGAAATTTCATAATTCTTTTAATCCTTTAATTAATTTTATAACAACATATCCACCTTCAATACTAACTTCTGGTACAAATTCTAATATCGCTGGTACTAATAAGCCATTTTTAGATCCGTCATCTATTACATATACATCATGTGCACCTGTTGATAAAACATCCTTTATCTTACCAAGGATAGTTCCGTCCTCTTCTTTAGCTTCTAATCCAATAAGTTGAAATATGTAGTTTTCATTTTCTTCAAGTGGCAATGCTTCTTCCATCGGAATTAAAACTGTAGCATTTTTATAACTTAAAGCTGTATCCATATCATTTATTTCAGCCACATTTAAAATTGGTAGGTTTTTATTATATTTAATACCTTCAATTGTAAGTTCACTAATTTTTCCTTTTTGTTCAATATACACACGTTTTAATAATTTAAATCTATTAATGTCATCAGTTGTTGGAAATATCTTAATATCTCCTTTTACCCCATGTGCATTGGCTATCTTGCCTATTGTAATATATTCCATAAGACACCTCATTATATAAAATAACTATTTTAAATAAAAATATATATCTGGTTAAGGTGTCAAAACTAAATTCAACTATATAGTTTAACACCTTAACCAGATTTGATTGAAAAAAATAGTTAGAACTAAGTTCTAACTATTCCTTTAATCAACAATCCTAGGAACGTGGCGTAGCTTCTTGTACTACAAGATTTCTACAACAACACGTTTATCGGATTTTGTAGCAGCAGCTTTAACTACTGTACGAATTGCTTTTGCAATTCTTCCTTGTTTACCAATAACTTTACCCATGTCTTCAGGGGCAACTTTTAACTCAAGTACTGTTGAACGTTCACCTTCAACTGCTTTTACTTCTACAGCATCTGGATTATCAACAAGTGCTTTTGCAATTACTTCAACTAGCTCTTTCATCTTGTTTCCTCCCTACGTTTAAAGAGAATTACTCTGTTACGCCTGCAATCTTAAGAAGTTTTTTAACTGTATCTGATGGTTGCGCACCATTAGATAACCATTTCTTAGCGATTTCATCATCCACTTTGATAATTGCTGGATCTTTTGTAGGATCATAGTAACCTACTTGCTCAATAAATCTACCATCTCTTGGTGATCTTGAATCAGCTACAACGATTCTGTAAAAAGGAGCTTTCTTAGCACCCATTCTTTTTAATCTCATTCTTACTGCCATTTGTGACACCTCCTATAATAATATTAATATTTAAAACGGTAAGTTCATCATACCATTTCTTCCCTTTTTGCCTTTCATCATTCCGCCCATTTGTTTCATCATTTGCTTAGATTGATGAAACTGTTTAATGAAGCGGTTAACAGCTCCAATGTCATTACCAGAACCTGTGGCAATTCGTTTCTTACGACTTGGATTAATCAAGTCAGGATTAGCTCTTTCTTCATTAGTCATGCTAAGAATCATCGCTTCCATCTTGGCAATTTCCTTGTCATCAATTTGTACATTTTTCATTTGTTTTCCCATACCAGGTATCATACCAAGTAAGTCGTTAATGGAACCCATGCTTTTAAGCTGTTGCATTTGATCAAGAAAATCATCAAAGGTAAATTCCGCTTTACGAAGTTTACGTTCCATTTCTTTAGCTTTAGCTTCATCAATATTCTCACTTGCCTTTTCTATAAGTGTCAATACATCACCCATACCAAGTATTCTTGATGCCATACGATCTGAATGGAACACTTCAACATCAGTAAGTTTTTCACCAACACAAGCAAATTTTATCGGCTTACCAGTAACAGCTTTAACTGAAAGAGCTGCACCACCACGAGTATCTCCATCTAGCTTAGTTAAGATAACACCGTCGATTTCAAGTTGATTATTAAAACTTTCAGCAACATTAACTGCATCTTGACCAGTCATAGAATCTACAACCAAAAGAATTTGAAATGGCTTAACTTGCTCTTTGATTTCAACAAGTTCTCCCATCATTTTTTCATCTATATGTAATCGACCTGCAGTATCAATTATAATAACATCGTTATTATTCTTTTTACCGTATTCGATGGCTGCCTTAGCAATATCTACAGGCTTATTGTTAGTACCCATCTCAAAAACCGGGACATCTAACTGTTCTCCTACAACCTGCAACTGTTTAACTGCAGCAGGTCTGTATATGTCACCAGCTACAAGTAGAGGGTTTTTACCCTTTTTCTTTAATAAGCCTGCGATTTTAGCACTAGATGTTGTTTTTCCAGCACCCTGCAAACCAACCATCATATATATAGTTGGTGGCTCTTTTGAAAAAGTCAGGTCTTGATTATCATCACCCATCAACTTAATCATTTCTTCATTTACTATCTTAATAACCTGTTGTCCAGGTGTAAGTGATTCCATTACTTCCACACCAACGGCTCTCTCTTTAACACTATTTACAAATTGTTTAACTACTTTAAAGTTAACATCTGCTTCTAGAAGAGCCATTTTCACTTCACGCATGGCCGCCTTAACATCTGCCTCGCTTAGTTTTCCCTTTTTACGCAATCCAGAAAATATATTCTGAAATCTATCGGACAAACTTTCAAATGCCATTTATTCACCAGCTTTCTATCTGTTATTGACTAATTTTACCTAGTATCGTCAACTTTTTGTACTCTACATATTCTTTATGAATTCAGTAATAATCTTCCTAATATCTCCTATGACATTTTCATCATTATTTTCTGTCATAGCAAGAATCTGTAACATTATCTTCTTATTATCTAAATATCTATCAATAAGTTTTAGTTTAGTTTCATAGTTTACCAATGCTTTTTCACTACGTTTTAAATTATCATGTACCCCAGCACGGCTTATTAGTAATTCTTCTGCAATTTCACCTAAGGACAAATCATTAAGATAATACGCTTCAAATATATCTCTCTGTCTATCTGTTAACATATCACCATAAAAATCATACAATAATGTTTTTTTAGCTAAATCATCCATATTTAAGTCCTTAATCTACTTAGTAAAACACCTGTTAAGTAGAAACACTTTACAGGTGGTATTATACTAAAGAAATATACTCTTGTCAATCACTATTTGATTATTATTTATAATTTTATGAACCACGTTAAATGAAATTTCAAATTATACATTTTTGAAATATGAGTGGAACTTAGTTTTGACACCTTAACCATAGATTAATAATTATTTTCTAAGTAATATTGAATAAAGCGTCGATGAAATCATTAGAATCAAAAGGTCTTAAGTCATCAATTCCTTCACCTACTCCAATGTATTTTACCGGTAGTTTTAGTTCTGATTGAATTGCAATCGCAATACCACCTTTAGCTGTTCCATCTAGTTTTGTGAGAACTACACCTGTTATATCTGCTGTTTCTTTAAAAAGTTTTGCCTGTTGCACTGCATTTTGACCTGTTGTACTATCAAGAACAAGTAAAACTTCTTTATGCGCTGCTGGATATTCTCTTTCAATAATTCTATATATTTTGTGTAACTCATCCATAAGATTCTTTTTATTATGAAGTCTTCCTGCAGTATCACATATCAAAATATCAGTATTTTTAGCTTTTGCAGATTGAATTGCATCATATACAACAGCTCCAGGGTCTGAGTTCTCACTTTGAGCTATAAGAGGAACTCCTGAACGGTTTGCCCACACCTTAAGCTGATCAATTGCTGCTGCCCTAAAAGTATCTGCCGCTGCAAGCATGACTGTTTTACCTGCTAGTTTATATTGATTACTTAGTTTTCCAATTGTCGTTGTTTTGCCCACTCCATTAACACCAATAACTAAAAGCACTGTTTTTTGATCAACAAAGTCATAGGCATCTTCATTTACAAGCATTAACGATTTCAATTCGTTTTTAAGCAATTCTCTAACTTCTTCAGTAGAAGTTAATTTTTGTTCTTTAACTTTCACGCGCAAATCTTCTATAACTTTTAATACCGTATTAACACCAAGATCTGCCATGATTAATGCTTCTTCAAGTTCTTCATAAAATTCTTCATCGATGGTTATAAAACTATTTAATACATTTTCTACTCCACCTATTAAATTATCTCTAGTTTTCGATAAACCGATTACCAATTTCGAAAAAAAGCCTTTTTTCTTATCCTCATTTTTATTCATATGCAATTCATTATTTGTTTGTAACTCTTCATTCGTTTGTAATTCTCCATTTATTTGTGATTTTTCTTTCATTATGTACCTCAATTATCATTTTCTATAATTTATTATTCTGATCCTCTAACTGATCTTGTATCAATTTAACGGAAACTTGAGTCGAAATTCCTTTTTCCTGCATTGTAATTCCATATAAAGCATCTGCAACTTCCATTGTTCCTTTTCTGTGTGTTATTACAATAAATTGAGTTTGCTCTGTAAGTTTTCTAAGGTAATTTGCAAAACGGTCTACATTAGCATCATCAAGAGCTGCCTCTATTTCATCTAGGACAACAAATGGTGAAGGCCTTAGTGATTGAATAGAAAACAACAAAGCAATCGCAGTAAAAGCTCTTTCACCTCCAGATAATAACATCATATTTTGAAGTTTTTTACCTGGTGGTTGTGCTATGATTGTAATCCCTGCTTCTAACACATCTTCTGCATCAGTTAGCTCAAGCATTCCTACGCCTCCACCAAACAGCTCTTTAAATACTTTATTAAATGTAATATTAATTTGTTCAAACTTTTCTTTAAACTGAACTGTCATTTGCTTATTAAGTTCCCCGATAATATCTAAGAGTTTTTCTTTAGCTGTAAGCAAATCATCTCTTTGTGTACTTAAGAAAGTGTAACGTTCTTTAACCTGTCTAAACTCCTCTATAGCATGCACATTTACATCCCCAAGTTGTTTCATTTCAGATTTAAGTTTTCCTACACGTTGTTTAATAGCATTTTCGCTCATATCAAGTTCTACTTTGAATTCTTGTGAAGTTGAATAAGTTAGTTCATATTCATCCCATACATAATTTATCTGAGTTTCTTTAAGAAGGTCAAGTTTTTCAATATTATTAGTAATGCGAATTAATTCCTTTTCAAGTTGATTAGCTTCATCATGTGCAATTTCTTTTTTTGAGTCCAATTGTCCTTTAGAAACTTGAATTTCTTGACGTTTATATCTTAAATCATTTAGTTCTTCATTAAGCGTATTGAGCTTTTCTCTTGCTTTGATTTGTTCTTCTTTATTTGAATTAAGAAGTTGTTGTTCCCTTAAATTTTGAAGTTCAAAACTATTTATTTCTCTTCTAATAGTAGCTATAGTTTCTGTTTTAGAATGTAGTGATTGAGCTAGTCTATCAATATTTTCTTTCATGTGTTCCATTGACTGATTCAATGAAGATAAATCCATCTTATCTGTTGTAATTTCATCTTGCACAATATCTTTATCACCTTTAAGCACCTGAATATATTCTATTATAGATTTAACCTGAGCCTCTGCATCAGTATGATCTGTTTTAGAATAATCAAGTTTATTATCCCATTTATCTTTTTCAGATTGAAGTTTATCATTTTCAGCAACTAGAGTATCATTTTCAGTTGTAATATTAATTAACTCCTGTTTATACTTTTCATATTCAACCATATTAGCATTTAGCAATGTAGTTATAGTATGATGTTCAATGTTTATATTTTGCTCTAAAACACGAATTGATTCTATCTCTTCTTTAAGTGATAAAGTTGTCTCTTCAGCTTGATTAACTTCTCCTTCTAACCTAGTGACTAGTTTACTATCATTTTGAATGGTTTTATTCAAATTATCAATTTCATTTTTACGTGAAAGTAATTGTCCTTTCTCTTTTTTGAAGGCGCCACCACTCATAGCTCCACCTGGACTAATAACATCACCATCTAATGTAATGATTCTATATCTCTGACCGTTGGCTCTAGCAAGTTTAATTCCTTCATCAAGAGTTTCAACTAGCAAAACCCTACCAAGTAGTTGTCTAATAATCGGTTTATACTTGTCTTCACAGGCAATTAATTCACTGGCAATTCCAAGATATCCTGAGATTTCTTTAATGCCTTTGGCCACTGAACCCATTACTGTAGTCATTGGAAGAAATGTCCCTCTTCCAAATTTATTCTTTTTTAAGTAATTAATAAAATATTTGGCTTTATTCTCATCAGTTGTTACTATATTTTGTAGATTGCCTCCTAATGCTATTTCAATTGCTTTTTCAAAACGGGTATTTACTTGAATAAGTTCTGCAATAACACCTAAAGCTCCAGGATCTTTAAGCTCCATAATTTTCTTAACACTAAAAAAATAACCATCATATTGCTCTTCCATATCTTTAAGTGCTTCATATCTAGATTTGTTTTTATTAAGAATATGTCTTTTACTATTAAGTTCGTACTTAGACTTTGCCAAACCTGTTTCTAAATAATTAATTTCTTTACGAATTTTAAGCTTATCATCTAATAATGTTTTTTGTTTATCTTCATATTCTGTTACTGATGTTTTATTACCTTCTATTTCGTTTTGTAATTCATCATTAGTCTTTGATAAAATACCTTTTCTTGAAACCAAATGTTCAATTCTATGAATATTGTTCTCAATCATTAATTCACTTCGATGAACTTGACCTTTAATATTAGAAACTTCACTCAACCTTTGAATCATATTTGTTTGAATTTCTTCAATTTCTTTTTCTTTAATTTCAATTTCTATTTGCATACTATTAAGTGTTTCTTGTCGCTCATTAATAATCATTTCTTTGTCTGAAACTCTTACAGATTGTTTGTTTTCGTTGTTTTTAAGTGTATTAAGTTCTTGTGTACGTTCAATCTCAGTATCTTGAAGTTTCCCAATATCTTCCTTAAGTTTTTCAATCTGCAACTTATAGTTTTTTAGTTTTTCATCAGATAAGCTAATGGAAGATTGAAACTTTTCAACTTCTAATGAAGTATTAGTAATCCCTTCTCTATTTACTTCTATATCTTCTTCAACAACTAAAAACTGTTCTTCATATTCATGATGTTTAGTTGCTAATTTTTTATATGACTTTTCTTTTTCTAATAAATCTGCTTTTGCTATCTTTTCCTTTTTTATAAAAACATTCAGGCGCTGATCAAAATCATCAATTAGCCTAATAAAGCTATTAACTTCTAATTTCTTTAGTTCTTCTCGTTTATCAAGGTAAATTCTAGCCACTTCTGATTGACCCTCAAGTGATTCTGTTTGAATCTCAAGTTCTGTAATAATATCTATTACTCTTTCAAGATCTTGCTCACTTCTAGTTAACTTTTTAAGAGCTGCATTTTTACGAGTTTTATATTTAACAATACCTGCTGCTTCATCAAATAAAGCCCTCCTATCATCTGGTTTAGATGATAAGATTTTGTCTACTTGTCCTTGTCCAATTATAGAATATCCCTCGCGTCCTACTCCTGTATCCATAAATAATTCATGAACATCTCTAAGGCGACAATGGGTACCATTAATATAGTACTCACTCTCACCTGATCTATACACCCGTCTTGAAACTGTAATTTCCGAGTAATCAATGGGCATTTTCTTATCTTGATTATCTATTGTCAAATCCACCTGAGAATACCCTAAAGCACGTCTAGTTTCTGTACCTGCAAAAATAACATCTTCCATCTTACTTCCACGTAATTGTTTGGCACTTTGTTCACCAAGAACCCATCTTACAGCATCAGCGATATTACTCTTACCACTACCATTTGGACCAACAATACCAGTAATACCTTTGTCAAACTTAAATATTATTTTGTTAGCAAAGGATTTAAATCCATATAATTCTACACTTTTTAGATACATGTAACAACCTCTTATTTAATCTTTTTCTATTCTTTTTAGAGCATCAAATGCTGCTCTTTGTTCAGCAGACTTTTTAGATCTGCCTTCACCTTTACCAATAACTTTTTCATCATGTGTTACATGAATTGTAAACGTCTTATTATGGTCTGGTCCTATTTCACTTATTACTCTATACTCTATAGGTATATCGCTAATTTGTTGTATGTGTTCTTGTAAGTGTGTTTTAGAATCAACAAAGCGTTTTCTATCTTCAACATCAAATAACAACTTATCTTCAACAAAAAATTTAGCATGTTCAAATCCACCATCAATATATATCGCTCCAATTAATGCTTCAACTGCGTCTGATAAAACCGAATCGCGTCTGCGACCACCTGAAGAATCTTCACCTTTACCTAATAATAAAAATTGTCCTAATGAAATTTCTCTAGAAAATTCAGCCAAAGTAGGTTCACATACTATACTAGCACGAAACTTTGTCAGTTCACCTTCAAGTTGTACAGGATATTTTCTATACAAGTAATCACTTGTAATTATTTCAAGTACTGCATCTCCTAAAAACTCTAACCGTTCATTATTATCAATCTTTTTAAGATTATTTTCATTGGCATATGAGCTATGTGTTAAAGCTTGAATCAATAATTTCATATTTTTAAATGAATAGGAAATTATTGATTCAAACTCATGAAAATTTTGTTTATGCATTTGTTCCTCCTTGCTGAGTAATATATACAAAAAGTAAGCTATTCTAAGTTTCTCTAATTCTACCACCTATGTAGTACTCGGTTGAAGCCTCCAAGCATACATATAGTGGTAGAAAGTTCAACTATGTAGTTTTGACACCTTAACCATTTGTAATATGAATAGATTAATTAAATAAATAAATAAATGTATTTCAATTCTAATTTAATCCATCTTCTCCATGATG
>JAOZKH010000240.1 GCA_029935405.1 Vallitaleaceae bacterium
CGCCCCGTTTCGTCGATACCTACTTTGAATTGTGTTCCTATGCGGACTGATAACCTATTATATTTATCGAAGATGAACTATGAAGTAAGAGAGAGGCTGATTTCAAAAATGCCAAATATGGAAGCAGATTCTGCATCAATTTATATGGGGTTACTTGTAGAAGATGCCTGTCTTCGTGGAGATCATTTGTATTCGACTGTAACGGATAAGGTGTATTTTAAGAATCATCTTTTGATCCTATAGGTGATAAAGTATTGAAAACTAAATTTACTTTAACAGATGTATTGTCAGTGCCTTTAGATAATATGTCGATTGATGAGATTCTAAAATTCAAAGAATCAAATCAAGGAAGAATGAATTGTTGCGGCTTTAAGTATTACTGGTGCTAGAATAGAGCAGTTTATAGTATTTGGTAATCGCTATGAAAATTTTCTATGAAAAAAGATAATAAAGACCCTACAAATTGAAAGACGTACTTGTAATATTTAATAAGAACTAAACGAATTAGATAAAAGATTACATTAGTTAATAGTAAAATTGATGTGTTCTGAATAAGTTGAGACACGATGAAGATTAGAGGAAATAAGATGGCTAGAATAAGCATATACAATGATATTTGCGGCAAGAAACTTGAATGTTTAATGAGTTATTTTAAAGATATATGTGACAAAATTTCTATAGTTAGTTTCTATAAAATATTCAAAATAAAGGAGATAGTGACATATGAAAATTAGAGTATTGGCAATGTTTCTACTAATTATATTGACTGGCTGTAATTCATCAATTGATTACAATGAGCTGGTAGCAGAGAATCAAGTTTTGAAGGAAGAAAATAAGAGACTTATTAGTGAACTGGAAAGCGGAGATGCTAAAGCAATTGCTCTGGTAAATCAATATGATGAAGAATTGAAGGCTGTTCAAAGTGAGTTAGAAGAATATGAACTAATGTATAATACTTTGGAAAATGAAATAAAGATTACAGAAGATGAAGAGATGATGATTGATTTTTATAATAATAGTTCATTGACGATGTATCATGGCCTTTCAAACTCTCAAGTAAAAATTAAGGTAGAGTTGAACGAACCATTACGAGCATTACCATCGAGCAAATCACCTTATTATAATAGAAAATTAACTTACACAACATCCGATGATTTTGGTAATGAATTTCAAAAAGGTATCTTTGAGGGTGAATTGTTATATATAACAAGTGATGTTGGGGACCACCATAAAAGTTGGTGCTTGATTATTGTTGAAGATACAATAGGATATGTACCTGAAGATTGTATTGTTGAATATACAAATGCAGAGTATAGTTATGATACCAAAGAAAGTCTTGTTGGATTAGAGCTGGGTATGACGGTTGATCAAATAGAAGAACTGTTTCCAAACAGTTTTAAACATATCAATAATAAATCAGATTATGTTAGATTCATGAAGATTGAAAAAGAAGGAAAGGGCTATCTAAGTGCCTTATATAATCCAAATACACGAATTGTCGATAGTTACGTTATTAAAACAGAAGATATCCCTTTGTCATCAGGTTTAAAAGTAGGTGATGAAATTCAGAAGGTATTTGAATATTATGATAAATTATTCGAGCTGGTAA
The DNA here is from genome assembly GCA_029935405.1 of Vallitaleaceae bacterium. Lineage (GTDB taxonomy): Bacteria > Bacillota > Clostridia > Lachnospirales > Vallitaleaceae > UBA1351. Next base: position 1,610 of record JAOZKH010000240.1, read on the forward strand.
ACCTTGATTACGATTTTGGTGACCAACATAGAATTTATGATATTGGTAATGGATACTGGCTTGTTATTGAGGGTGAAGATGGTGTGGTAAAGTTTATCACCTTAACACCAGGGTATATAAATGCATTCTAAACAAAGGTGATTTAGTCAAAAATTGGATTGAGTTACCTTATGTTGTGAAAAAGAACTTGAGTGTGTATAGAATTAGTGATATTGATTATTTTAAGTATGAATAAATTTTTATATCGGATTATGAATGTGAATGGTTCTGTTGTGCGATATCAATAAATATTCTAATATCGATATTTTAAACGAATTATTGGAAATAGTATAAGTTTTTAGTGCTGATAAAGCAATCATCGAATATGAAAGACTGATAGTTATGTTAATAATCTCATAAGATTAGAAGAAATAGCTGAAACAACCCTTTATCAAGGAGTTAATAATCATGTTCAATTAGGTTATTATCTTGAGGAATTTGGATATATTGATATACCAGAATATATCCAATCCTATTTAATTATGAGGAATATGGAAGTTTATATGATTAGAATGGGATTGGGGATTTGTTCAAGAGGGTTATATCTCAGATTAAAGAGATGACTGGAAATACAATTTTGAAATATACAGCATATGAATTGAAAGGGGAAAATAAAATGGAAATATTCGATTTAATGGATTTAGCAGTACAAGGCTATGAAAACAGACAGGTGAATGTCTTCTACCAGAATGATCTCTTCAAAACACGAGTGATTGTACTTGAAGTTGGTGGGAAAATCCCAGAATGCCAAATGGACAGCTATGTTATGTTCTATGTTGTCAAAGGTGAAGTGTTGCTCAAAAAAAACGATGAAACTTCCGTGCTGAAGGAAAATCAGGTCTTTATAACCGAACCTGCCCGTTTATCAATGAAATCAGAAATTGGAGCAAGACTGTTGGGTGTCCAAATTAAAGCACAAGAATAGCGAAGTGATCACATGGCTACAATCATAACAATTTACACTGTTACACTGTGCCAGGCACCATGGAGGCACCATGGAATTGAAGTTTGTTCCTATTAATCCTAAAGAAAAAATTGCTAATT
>JAOZKH010000241.1 GCA_029935405.1 Vallitaleaceae bacterium
AAAAATAGGACTAACTCAGTTGAAATACTTGTTGTTACAAGATTTCCTAAATTAGTCCTATTATATCCTCGCCGTCAATAATTATATAGTCAAAAGAATCTCTTTCATATCTTTCTAAATTCTTATCTTTAGACATGGTTTGAACCGTCGAAAAAATATAAGAAGCATAATAATCTTTTCCTTTAGCTCCACCAGTTACTTTTCCGTAACTAACTTCATACCCAATAACTTCTTTAAAACTTTCTATTGATTGATTTAATATTTGCTCTCTATGTGCTAAGAATAAAACCCTTGATGGATTAACCTTGCGTACATCAAAAGCAGACAGATAAGTCTTACCTGTCCCCGTCGCTGAAACCAATAACGCTTTATTTTCACCTGACTCACGAATTTTTTCTATACCCACAAGAGCTTTTACTTGCATTTTATTCGGTACAACTTTCGGAATCCCTTGAGCTCTTTGATTATATGCTTCTACTGTTTTTTGTCTCGAATGGTCTGCTGCATTCCCATCTGTTCGTTCATCAATACTAATATTTCTAGATTGACTAAATTGATAGATTTTCTTATATTGATCTATCCATTGTTCATCTATTCCTATACCTTGTTTGAACGTATTTTGAAATTCTTGCAATGTCTCAGTTATTAACGATCCTTTTTCCATTGATGATACTTTAATGTTCCATTCTTTATTTGCACTAAGTGCTGCTTGTGTCAGATTACTACTTCCAACGATTAGAGAATATACCTTACCCTTTCGAAAAATATATCCTTTAGAGTGCAAATCCTGATCCGTTACCATTTTTAATTCAATATTATCAAACTCAAGTAACTTAAGTAGCGCTTTTGGATCAGTAAAATTAAGATATTGAGAAGCCACAATTTTACCCTTAATACCATTTTCTCTTAATTCCTCGAGAGTACTTAGTAAGGATATCACCCCACTATACGTAATAAATGCAACTGAAAAGAAGAACTCATCACAAACCTTAAGTTCTTTAATAATACTGGTTAATACCTTTTGCCCGATTTTATTATTATTTACAAGTAATCTTGGCCGATACTCCTCCAAAGAAAGACCTTGTTGATCAACAAATCCCGTGTATAAACTCTTGACTAACTCTGATTGTACATTCATTAGTTTCCCCTTTTAAAATATTTAGATACTCATTAGTTTTTTTACAACTGGTATTGCTGCTGTTACTATGTGATGTTTCATTTATCTTTCACCAAATACATCCTCCTTCGCCCTATCATAATAAAATTCATGTGTGATACGCTCAATATCTTGCACTAATTTTATATTATCAATACTCTTATAACCTACTGACAATAAAGAAAATGACATAAGTATAACTGTTGTTACATACGTTGGATCTAACCATGTCAGATTAAGATCAACAATCAAATTTGACATTAAACTTGTTGCAAAAAGTTCTCGAATGGCAAAATCAGCACCATATCTAATACCACTTTTACGTATAGTCATTCCAAATTTTTCTTTTGCCTTAGTTGCATCTCCATGTAATAATGCTTCACCTATATCAATCAAGCCTTTTCCGACAAGTATATTTCCGATTGAATCATCAAATAATGTGTGAAGAATTCTATCTTCAAAAATATCTGATAGTACGTCCTCAATAATATCAGCAATATGATACACTGCAATACCTTTTAGACCAGCATAAATAAGTGATTCGCTTTTTTGTAATACTGACATATCTTCGTTTCTATTTTTGATTAGGTCACCAAATGCATATAACATTGCATGCACAAGAAAAGAGGTATTATCCTCAATAATATCTTCTTTAGCCAATTGATCATCTTGCATGTTTAATTGCATTGACCTCAGTCCGTCTTCATAGTCATCATACATTGTATTAGTATAATTTCCATTATGAAAATCCTCTCGATTTAAATGTCCCGCATCAGTAGCCAAGTCAAGATTTCCTCTACTATTAACAATTCTTCGTAGCCCATCATAGTCCTCAATATCATTACTCTCGTAGGCTTCTTCTAGTTGACCCTGTGTGATATATTTATGATGTACTTCTTCATTTTCCATATACTTTTCAATAATGTCAACTTTTCCTTCATCATCATTAAAGAGCAGCTTTGTTTTGGTAAAAATATCAACCTGTCTATCCACCGGTTGTAGATACCCACCCTTTTCCACAGTATCATGAATTACTAAATCATCATAAATCCCATATTTCGAATCAATTGCAGCTCCTCTAGCAAAGTTTAGTCGGTAATCAGTAAATGTACTTCCATCTATGGAATCTACCAATTCATTTCTATATGAATCAATCAAATAATCCTCAACACCGTATGCTAAATGACCAGTAGCCTCTGCACTAGCAATAACTTCATTAAGACTTTTATTTCTCATACTTCACCTATCTTTTTGCTAATCTACGTTTTGTATATGTTAGTTTATCCTGTCTATTTAACTTAGTAAATATTTCATTCTTAGTTATTGACAAATATCTAAGAACCTCTTCAAAAAGTTTTTCCATATCTACATCTTCAAGTTCAAGAATCCTATTCATCAATATTTCATCTACATCTTCTATTTCGTCAGTTTCTGTCTTCTTACTAATTTTCTTGTTTATCTCTTTTGTAAACGTAGCCACTTTATTAATTATTTTTTGGCTATCATTAAATTTTTTGTGAATTTCTTA
>JAOZKH010000082.1:0-5866 GCA_029935405.1 Vallitaleaceae bacterium
AGCTTGACCTATTACAATCGGTCCTGAACCGATAACTAAAACTTTCTTTATTAACATATCTTTAGGCATAAATTTCTCCTTTCATCAAAGTAATAAATTCATCAAAAATCGGATCTGTATCATGTGGTCCTGGACAAGCTTCAGGATGAAATTGAATTGAATAAATCTTGTTTTTATTATCTTTCATACCTTCAACTGTATTATCATTTAAACTCACATGGGTTATTTCAATATCTTCAGGCAACGAATCACCTTCAACAACATATCCGTGATTTTGTGATGTAATCATAACTCTACCTGTAGTTTTATCAAGTACTGGGTGGTTTGTACCACGATGTCCGAACTTAAGTTTAGTTGTATTTGCTCCTATTGCAAGTGCAAGTATCTGATGCCCTAAGCATATTCCTGTAATCGGTTTAATTCCTATTAATTTTTTCACTTCATTAATTGAAGTAAACATATCTTTAGGATCCCCAGGTCCATTACTTAAAAATATTCCATCAGGGTTTAACGCTAAAACTTCCTCTGCCGTTGACGATGCAGGAAAAACAGTTACTTTACATTCTCTTGCCATAAATGAACTTACAATATTATTCTTCATACCAAAATCATACATTGCAATATGTGGTCCATTCCCCTCAAAGGTTTTAACACTATCTCTTGTTACTTTTGCAACAGCATTAGTATTATCAAACGAATTCAGTTTTTTCTTGACTTGGTTTTCTGTCAACTCTCTAACTGTAATAATTCCTTTCATTGTTCCAACACTTCGAATCATCTTAGTTAAAGCTCTTGTATCAATACCTTCAAGTCCCATAATCTTGTTATTTTCTAAATAGTCATTAAGCTCAAATTCACATCTCCAGTTACTTGGCTGTTTACAATTCTCTCTTACTATTAATCCTCTTACTTTTATTGATTCTGACTCATTATCATCAATATTTATTCCATAATTTCCAATCATAGGATAAGTCATAATTACTATTTGTCCGTAATAAGAAGGATCTGTCAACACTTCCTGATAACCTGTCATTCCAGTATTAAAAACAACTTCACCAACCGTTTCGTTAATATAACCAAATGCGTTTCCATTAAATACTACGCCGTTTTCCAAAATCAATTGGGCTTTCATATATTCCTCCTACAACACTGAGTTCAAATCGTCTCTCATATCTATAACCGCTTGCCTGCTTGCTTTTGCAAAATTTAATTCTCCAAATTCTGCATATATATCTTTTTTATATGCTGCAATTATTCCTCTTGAAGAATTTACTATTGATCCAACACCGTCTTTATTAAAGGTACCTGCTAAATCTTGTGCTGTTGCTCCTTGAGCCCCATAACCTGGAACTAAGAAAAAAGTATGTGGCATTTGTTTTCTAAGTCTGATACCTTGCTCTTTATAAGTTGCTCCAACTACTGCTCCGATTTTTGAAAAGCCTGATTTTCCAATCATATCCTCTCCCCACTTACTAACAAGTCCCCCCACATATTCGTATAAATATTGATTTTTAATTTTTAAATCTTGTAATTGACCACTATTAGGATTTGACGTTTTTACCAATAAGAATAATCCCTTATTTCTTGTTTTACACGCTTCAAAATATGGTTTTACTGAGTCAATACCAAGAAATGGATTAAGTGTGATAAAGTCTTCTTTGTATATCTCAAACTTTTCACCTTCAATATCAATTAGACCAATATGACCATCTGCATATGATTGAGCTGTTGAAGCTATATCACTTCGTTTAATATCTCCAATAATTACTAACCCTTTAGATTTTGCATAAGTAATTGTATCAATATATGCCTGAATACCTACTGCACCAAGTTGTTCATACATAGCAATCTGTGGTTTAACTGCTGGAATAAGATCATATACTTCATCTATAATGGTTTTATTAAATGCTAGGTATGATTTAGCGATGGCCTTAGGTGTTTTACCGTATATATCTAACATTTCTTCTTTTATTCTACTTGGTATAAAAGCAAATCTAGGGTCTAGACCTACTACTGTCGGATTATTTGTTTCTCTGATTTTTAAAATTAACTGATCAATCATTGTTCCCTCCAAAGTGAATTATTGTTGTTGCTGTACTTATAAACAACTTTACCCTTTACTATTGTATAAACAACTCTTCCCGTTACTTCTTTGCCTATAAATGGTGTATTGCTACTTTTTGATGCAAAGTCTTCTTTGCTAATTATATATTGCTCATTTGGATTTATTATTGTTATATCCGCAATTGCTCCAATACTTAGATGTCCCTTGTCTATTCCTAATATCCTTCCAGGATTTAAACTTAATTTTTCAACCATTGTGGTTTTAGTTAAGTATCCTTTCAATAAAAGTTCTGTAATTGTTAATGGAATTAAAGTTTCTAGTCCAATTATTCCATTTGGTGCTTTTTCAAAAGATTGTTTTTTTTCATCATAATGATGTGGTGCATGATCAGTTGCTATAACATCAATAATACCTTCTTTTATTGCTTCTTTTAGATAATTCACATCTAATTGTTCTCTAAGTGGAGGATTCATTTTGAAATTCGTATTACTACCATCTATTAAATCTTCTGTCAAAGTAAAGTGATGTGGACAAACTTCTGCTGTTACTTTGACTCCTCTATCTTTATAAAACTTTATCAACTCTCCACTTCCCTTTGTGCTAACATGGCAAAGGTGAATTTTACTATTAGTTAACTGTGCCAATTGCATATCTCTACTAGCAATAATGTCTTCTGCTTCCTTAGGAATTCCCTGTAATCTTAGTTTCTTAGATACTCTTCCTTCATTCATGCATCCGTTGGCAATATATTCATCTTCACAATGCGAAAGTATCAACAGATTAAGTTTTTTAGCAAGTTCCATAGCTTCTCTTAACACTTTAGAATTCATTACAGTTTTACCATCTTCGCTTATAGCACAAATTCCTGCTTCCATCATTCCTTTAAAGTCTGCCAAAAACTTCCCTTGTTGACCTTTTGTAATCGCTCCCACCTGTAATATATTTACTATAGCTTCTTTCTTAGATTTATTAGCAATAAACTCTACAATTTCTTTAATATCAACAACTGGATTCGTATTAGGCATTGCACATACCGTTGTAACACCACCTTTTGCCGCCGCCATAGCTCCTGTTGCAATTGTTTCTTTATATTCATATCCTGGATCTCTTAGATGCACATGCATGTCAATTACACCTGGTATTACCCACATACCCTTTACATCAATTACCGCTTCGTCTCTCTCTATAATCTTATCTGCAATTTTAATTACAATACCATCAATAATTTTTATATCTTTAACTGCTTCTATGTTATTTTTTGGATCAATCAACATACCATTTTTTATAATCATTTATTCGTTCCCCTTTTTTGGGTATAACAAAAGCACGCATCGATGTCTCGCATCATATTTTTGCCTTTGGTGGTCTCTCGTACCAAGTTAAAAGGTAGTCATGCATACTAATTATTTATGTATATTCTATTAATATTAAGTCTCTAATTCCGTTAAATAATATCACAGTTTATTATTAGAGTCAAGGGCGATTTCATGCAAACACCCTTAACTCTTGCTTGTTATTATATCAGTTATCCTTATTCTTCAACAACTTCAAAATCTTCTTTAGACACACCACATACTGGGCAGACCCATTCATCTGAAATATCTTCAAATGCTGTTCCAGGTTCAATTCCTCCATCTACATCTCCTACTTCAGGATCATAAATCCATTGACACACCGTACATACGTACTTTTTCATTTTACTATTTCCTTTCTTCTCACTTGTTATCTTGGTTACCTTGTTCTCTTTAGTATTTTCTGCCAAAAGTTTGCCTAAATTATAAGCATCTTTTTCTGTTTCTTTTGTTAAACGCCAATTTATTTTTAAAGGTTCTGTCACAATTTCAAAACCTGCTTTTTCCAACATATCATTAAGCACTTTTGGCGATTCTCCGCTCCAACCATAACATCCAAAGGCAACTGCTTTCTTTTTCTTAAACTTTAGTTCTTGTAAATAGTGTAAAAATCCTACTAGCGATCTCAAAACACTATTACTAACTGTTGGTGACCCAACTGCAATAGCTTTTGATTTAAATACTTCAGTAGCTAAATCATTATCATCTGTTTTAGAAATATTAAATATTTTAACTGTAGTACTTGGATCTGTGTCTTTAATTCCTTCTGCCATTTTTTCAGCAGCATGTCTTGTCCCATTCCACATCGTATCATAAATAATTGTTATTTGATCTTCTTGATAATCGTCACACCATTCCAAGTATTTATTAACGATTTGCATTGGATTATCACGCCAAATCACACCATGACTCGTTGCAATAATATCAATATCTAGATTCATGCCAATAACTTCATCTAATTTCTTTTTAAGTATTTGATTAAACGGTGTTAAAATATTTGCATAATATTTAATAGCCTCTTGATATAATTTACATTGATCGGATAAATCATTAAATAATAACTCTGATGCAAAATGTTGCCCAAAAGCATCGTTACTAAACAAAATATTATCTCCAGTCATATATGTAGCCATACTATCGGGCCAATGAAGCATACGCATTTCTACAAACACTAATGACTTTCCATTACCTATATCAATACTATCTCCTGTTTTTACCGTTCTAAAATCCCAGTCTTTTTGATATTGACCTTTTAGGGATTTAACAGCGTTTGCCGTACAATAAATCGGTGTTTTTGGTATTTTTTCCATTAATCGTACCAAGCCGCCACTGTGATCCATTTCACCATGGTTAATTATGATGAAATCAATAGAATTTAAGTCGATTTCTGATTCTAAATTCTCCACATATTCATCTCCATAAGGTAGCCACACCGTATCAATAAGTACCGTTTTTACCTCTCTAATTAAATAAGAATTATAACTCGAACCGCTATGTGTTGAATATTCTTCTCCATGAAATTTTCTTAGTTCCCAATCTATTTTTCCAACCCAGTCAACATTATTTTTAACTATTTTTTTCATATTACCTCCTAACAAATCCTTACTTTTCTATATCAGGTGCCTTTAAATGATTCATCAAATACAAGAAGGGTGTATCAATTAATGCTGCTAAATATTTGATTACTAATGTTGATATAATAATAACGCCTATTAATTCCATAGGTATTATTCCGACCAACGCAAATCCAACAGTTACAAATATCGTATCAACTAACTGTGATATAAGCGTTGACCCATTGTTACGAATCCATAAAGTCTTACTTGATGAATTCCAATCCTTAATCTTAGCATAAATAAATACATCTAAACTTTGACTTATAAAGTACACTAAATTCCCAACTAATACTGCTTTAACTGTACCTCCATTTATTGAGAAGAATAGTTCAAGTGCCTCACTAAATGGAATACTATATTCAAGTCCTTGAAATAATGTGGATATGAACATAATTAATATAAAGGACAGGTTTGCAAAAATTGAGATATGTACTGATTTTCTAGCTTCTTCATATCCATATTTTTCATTTAACAAATCTGTTGCAAGAAAAACCCCTGCAAACATAACGTTACCTAATGTCGCCTCCAATTCGAAAAATCCAAAATCGAAGATAACGCCTTTATTAACTTGCATGTTAGCCGCAATAACACTAAGTATAATATACCCTAGAATACCGCGCTTACCAAAAAACCTATAAATAACTGCGATTAACACAAAGTTTACCAATGCAAGAATCACAAAAATCATAATATTACTCATTGTATTCCTCCTAGTTTTGATTACCCAGGATGGTTATGAACTGGGTCTGTATTATAAATGATAATCATTATTATTGCAATGATACATATGTACCTTTTTACTCTATTACTTAGTAGCCACATTTTACAAATGA
>JAOZKH010000082.1:5966-8406 GCA_029935405.1 Vallitaleaceae bacterium
ATGATACATATGTACCTTTTTACTCTATTACTTAGTAGCCACATTTTACAAATGAAAAATAAATTCAACAACTGCACCTTGATTGCTATTGTATATCTTTAATCCATAATTATGTTCTTCCATAATTTTATATACAATCATTAGACCAATTCCGTTACTAGTACTATCAGATGAATAGTAACCTTTAAATGGGTTTTTTAAAAGTTCATCACTAAACCCAGGTCCGTCATCACTAAACACTACTCTTACTTCATTATCAAATTCAATGATTTCGATTTTGAATTTAGATATTGTATGCCTAACTCCATTTGATACTATATTATTAATTGCCCGAATAATCTTGTCTCTATCTAATTGCAAAAAAGTACTCTTTGTAGGTTGATAAATCACTTCTATATCTCTTTTGATAAATATAACTTCAAAATCATCAAGAATTTTACTAATAATTTCCTCAATACTATTTTTTTCAATTTTAAAAACTTGTCTATTTGTTTCTAATTGACTAAGGTATATTACATTTTCAATTTGTGATTTAAGACTACTGCATTGCTTAACGATTTTTTCAAGTGGTTCCCTATTATCATCAAAAATCCCTGTATTAATACCTTCTGCATATCCACTAATAATAGTTAATGGGGTTTTCAGGTCATGGGATACATGTTCATAAAACTGCTTAGACTCAAGATCTTTAAAGTTAATTGCCTCGCTCATATCTTCTAATGCTTTACCAATTATTTGAAATTCATCATTTGAATTAATCTTAGATATAACAGATTGTTTATCGCCTATTTGTTTAGTCATTTCTATAAGAACATTTACAGGTTTTGTTATCTTATCCCCTAGAATTGCTGATATAGCAAAAGAAAAAAGCACCACAACAAATAACGCAACAAGAATTGGTCCCATCATATCAAAGAGCAATTTATACAATAACGAATTATATACCAAGCCAATTAACTGCAATTTTACTTCCATATCATCAGTATCAATATAAGTAATATTTTTCTTATAAGTAATAACTGGATAACTTCCCATCTGTACATTAATAAACCTATCTGATTCTGACTTCGATAGGTTCATGTAAAATTCTTCATTTGCATCTTCCGGATTTTTATATATTGAACTTGTAATAAGCTTTCCATCAGTATCTAAAATAATAAATACATGTGCCGTTGTTGACATTCTCTTGAGATTTATTATTTCAAAAAGATTATTATTATCAGTTATTCCATTTACACCTCTATATGTTATGACTTCAGTTATACGCGCTATATCTTTTTCCATATTTAAAAATACATTATCTCGTATAAAACTATTTATTACAAACAAACTCATAATTGAGAGAAATATTGTTACTAAAAAGCCAATAGTCATGTTTGATATCATTATTTTTCGTGAAATTTTCATTCGTCACTCACCTTATATCCATATCCCCAAATCGTTTCAATTCTAAACTTTGCATCTAATTCAATTAACTTTTTTCGTATCCGCTTAACCACATGGTCTAAAAGTCTTGTATCCTCTACACATCCATATCCCCAAATTTTTTCGATTATAGTTTCCCTTGATAAAGCTACGTTTTTACTTTCAACTAGAATTTGAAGGAACTGAAATTCTTTTTCTGAAATATTCATTCGTTTTTCTTCGATAAATGCAGTGTGTTCATGAATTTTCATTATAAAATCTTTAATCATATGTATGTTTATATCATTATTATAAATCGACCTATTATTAATTCGTTTCAACATATTTCTAGACTTGAGACTAAGTTCCTTCAAGCTAAAAGGCTTAGTCAAATAATCATCACTACCAAGATTGTAACCTTGTAATCGTTTTTCTTCTTCTCCATTAGCAGAAATAATTATTATCGGCACATTACTAATCTCGCGAATTAATTGACATAATTGAAATCCATTTAGTTTTGGCATCATAACATCAGTAATAAGCAAATCACAAGGAGTTTTTATAAACGTTTCATATAATTCTTGACCATCATAAAATGTATCAACTGCAAATCCATCTACAACAAGTTGTCTTTCTATCATATAACATATGTCTTTGTCATCATCAGCCACATATATTTTCATAAAAACTCCTTTCTGTTATCATATATTATGTTTCTAAATTACCGTTATTTTACTTAGCTATAGTAATATATATAAATTCGTTTCGACTAATTGTCGTCTCAGGTTCGATTGACTGTTTAATCACCGTTCCAAGAGGCATGTCTGATTCTTCTTCAATAAAAACAATATTTAATCCATAATTATCTGCTAAGTCCTCAATACTATTTCTACTATACCCCGTGAACTTTTGAACAAAATAACTTTCTCCAAGAGATACTATAACATCAATTGTTTCCCCTTTTGTAACTGTCGAATTAAATTTATTTTGTGAAATAACTATTCCATAGGGAACTTCATCATTATATTGTTCAATT
>JAOZKH010000082.1:8506-10028 GCA_029935405.1 Vallitaleaceae bacterium
TCAGGTACTGTTTTCTTAGTTGCAACTGTTATTTCAAGTGTATCATAAATAGCTATACTTTTATTATAATAGTTCTGTTTAAAAATAACACCATAATCTTCATTTAAATTTTCATCTTCAATAATTACTAAATTAATATTTGCTCCTACATTGTTTTGTTCACGTATCCACTCATCAATTTCTGAAATTGTTTCATCTCTAAAATCAGGTACTAATATATTGTTACCAAGTGAATAGATAACTTCGATTGGTTCATTTCCATCATTAATAAACCCTCTATTTATTGATTGACTTATTAGTTGATTTACAGGAATAGTTTCATCATATTGTTGTCTTACCAAAACTGTTCCTTCATATATTTGTGTTGCTAATGTATGATTTTGGAAAGTATACAACGAAAAATCAGGAACACTAACTGCTTCACCTACTGATACAATCAATTCAACATTAGATCCTATAAGTATTTCCTCACCAACTTGTATATTTTGTTCAATAACTCTATCTTCAGAAAAATTATCATTAAATTTTTTGATAGTGGATATTGTTAATCCTTTTTCAACAATCCAAGCCTGAGCTTCTGAAATATCTATATTAACAAGATTTTCCATAATCACTTTTTCATTTGAAATTCCTTTTGAAATAACTACTTCAAGAATATCTGTCAAAAGTTTTTCCCTATTAGGTGTGAAATTTTGTTTCATAATCTGGTTTTCATCATATATATCACTGTAATTTTGTGTATAAACATAAGTGAACCCTTCAGCATTTGCCCATGCATCAAATGAAGCAATTGAATCTCCAAGAAAGTTAGGCATAATTACGGTTACTCCATCTTCTGGCTGACTAAATACAAACTCAATTGAAGCACTTCTACTATAGCTGTCTTCCTTAGCACCCACTAAAATAAAATCAATAAGATAATCCCCTTCAACTGTTTTGTTGTCAATATATTTAAAAGCAAAATTATTTACTTTGTTGCTTTCAAGCCAAGCTTGTATAGCAGTTTTACTCCAGCTCTCGTCAAAGTTTGGTAATTCAAGTAATTCATAAGGATTAGGACCACTAGAAATTTTTATAACTAGAGTATCTTCTGGTTTCATTGAGTACCCTATTTCAAGGTTCTGATTAATTACTAATCCTTCATCAATCAACGGGTCAAAGACTTGTTGACTTAACAACATTACAGCATTTAACTCGCTCCAAGTTTCTACTTGTTCAAGTTCCATTCCACTAAAATCCACAACTATTACTTTTTCATTAGTAAAAAAATAGTAAGAAGTAATAGTTATAATTACGAGAAGTATAACAACCACATAAGGTAGTATTCTTGGTTTATACTTAGACGAAACAAATGTTTCTGCCTTAAAACTTTCTAATGGTTGTTCTTCTGATTTTTGTTCTTTCAATTTTTGTTCTTCATTTATTTGTTCTAAAAAATTGTTTTCATCACTCATATTTTCACCTACACCTATCTATCTATCTATCTATCTATCTATCTATCTATCTATCTATCTATCTATCT
>JAOZKH010000242.1 GCA_029935405.1 Vallitaleaceae bacterium
TTTTATGCCCTTTTTCATGGTATTTCTCCTTACAGTTAACCTTTTGGTAATACCATCGTATTATTCACAATATATTGATTCAATCACAGATGCAAAGACTGGTGACAGGCACCAACTACTATTAGAAACATTTTGTTTGCTCTTCTGGTTTACATACATTCTTTTTGTCACAGTTATAACAGATTTCATTCACCAACTCATGGTTGTTTTCAAAACTAATAATACTTTCAAACGTTGTTGTTGCAATATTCTCCAATGCTTCTGCTGTTAAGAATGCTTGATGTGATGTTACCAATACATTTGGGAAGGAAAGTAATCTAGCTAGAATGTCATCGTCAATAATTTCTTCAGAGAAATCTTCAAAGAAATACTCACTTTCCTCTTCATATACGTCTAGACCTGCATAACCCACTTTTTTGCTTTTAAGGCAATCAATAAGGGCTTCTGTATCAATTAGTCCACCTCTAGAAGTGTTGATAATCATCACGCCGTCTTTCATTTGATTCAAAGAACTTTCGTTCACAATATGATGTGTATCATTCAACAAAGGACAGTGGAGAGATATGATATCTGATTGTGCATAGAGCGTTGGTAAATCAACATAGTGAAGGCCACTAGTCTCATTTGGAAATTTATCATAGGCAAGTACTTTCATACCTACACCTTTACATATACTAGCAAAAATCTGTCCTATTTTTCCAGTTCCTATTACGCCAATTGTTTTCTGATATAAATCAAAACCTTGCAAACCATTGATATTAAAATTATTATCTCTTGTTCTAGAATATGCTTTATGAGTTTTACGGTTAAGGGTCATAATCAATGCCAACGCATGTTCTGCTACTGCGTAGGGGGAATAAGCAGGTACTCGTACAACATGAATCTTATTATAGGCCGCTTCAAAATCCACATTATTATATCCAGCACAACGCATGGCTATAAGTCCAACACCTTGTTCATGTAAGATATTAATAACGTCTTCGTTAATGGTATCATTAACAAAAGCACATACCACCTCATACCCTTTTGAAAGTTTTGCAGTGTCTTCGTTTAGTTTATAATCAAAATATTTAATTTTGTAACCATATTCTTCATTCAAATGGTTAAAAGAATTCTTGTCATAATTTTTAGCATCATAAAAAGCAATTTTCATATGCGTACCTCCAAGGTAAAGACTAAATCACAGGTGTCAACGATAATAGCTTAACACTTTTAGATAGTCGATGCAAGGTCATATACCTAGTAGGATTGCTAGAATACTTGCACATAATGTCTGTATCTTACTAATACGGCAACAGTGTCGTGGGTAAACACTAAAAAAAAACGATATTCTTTGATAGTATGAATTGAAATAATAATTACAAAAATTGTTACTAGTCCTAATTGTGCTATAATAGACCTGAGAGTCTGTTCAATGTATTCATGAACATCTGTAACTTTTACTTCATTATCTTGCTCTAAATAATCAATAATTTTACTCGATCTATCTTTTGCATCATTTCCTTGTCTAATATCAATTCTTAAATCTGAAATGCCTACCCCCATATAATTAATAAACTCATTAGATTGCAATGTATTATATAAATAAACAGGTACTGTCAGAATAAACGTGCTAATAATAAAGATTAGGATTAAAATTCTATATCCTCTTAAATTGGCATACACTGAATTGATACCTGAAAAAATATTCACCTTATTTTCAGAATGTTTTCTTAACTTTAAGCCATTATCAAAAAGATTTTTATTAGCAAAAACACCAATAACACACCGAATATTGGTACAATAAATTTTTTAGCTTCTGTTAATTCTTCATCTGTTATCTCTACTTTTTCTATATTATGGTCAATTATCAATTTTATAACAATAGGATTAATTAATTGAAATACTGCTGCAAAGAAAAATGCTTACAGCAGATATTCCAAAGTATTTCTTAGTTCCTTTAAATATACTTCTATCTAGCCCAAACTAATAACCCCTCTTTTTTCTTACTTGAAGATTATATATTCTCCTTTTAGTATAATTTGGCCCTCAGGAGTAAGAATCATTTCATAGTTTAACTTCTGATTATTTTTATCATAAAAAGTAACATTATATCTTCCAGGTGTTTCACTTTGAATATATGTCCCTGTTAAACTTTCCTCTAAAACGGATAACGTAACATTACTCCCACTAAAGACTAATGTATATTGCATATTATTCGCAAGTTTAAGGATATCATCAAATGCTTTGTAGAATTCTTCATCGAATTCAATTTCATTTTTAGCTATATCTTCTTCAATACTTAATATTTCTGCATTGATTTCTGCATTAACGGCCCCTTGACCTTTTTCCTCTCTTAGATTATTATGATAACTGATATTGCTCTCTAAATAATCTTCTAACTGCTGCGTTCTTTGTTCTTCAAATCGTTTATCTTTTGTATCTGCGCGGTACTCTTTCACAACTTTATTAATATTAGAGTCTAACTTAAACATAGTAGTTCCAGTATAAACCATCTTTGGAATACCTCCAGATATTGAATTTACATATGGCATTAGCAATTCTTTTGAATTACTTTCTGGTCCAAGAACTGATTCTGAAGTTTTGTGATAACTATCTTCAACTTTTACCGCTGCATCAACAGTAAAAATACTTGAACATCTCATTTATGGTAGCTCTCATACGAAGATATGCACCATA
>JAOZKH010000243.1 GCA_029935405.1 Vallitaleaceae bacterium
TTATAGTAGGAGCAGTTGGTGTAGATCCTACACGTATTGCTACTTCAGGTGTTATCCAACTCTGTCGTGATGATTATATGGAGGGAATGAAAAAATTAGTTAATGCCGTTCATGAAGAAGGCGGGAAAATTTTTCCCCAATTATGGCACCCTGGTGCTTATGCAAAACCACGTGAATATAACGGTCAGCAAGCAGTTGCACCCTCTGAGTACTTTTGCATGTTTACACAAGCAAATACCCAGGCATTAACAATTTCTGAGATTGAAAAATTAATAAACTATTTTGCAGATGCTGCACTAAGAGCAAAGCAGGTGGGGTTTGATGGTTTAGAACTAGTAGGTAGTGCAGGATATATCATTGCACAATTCCTTTCTGGAGCAACAAACAAGCGTACTGATAAGTATGGTGGTGACCTTATGAATCGTATGACATTTCTAAAAGAAGTGATCGCAGCGGTTCGTGATAATGTCGGTTCTGACTTTCCTATCATAGTAAGATTAGCAGGAAAAGATATGATTCCTGACGGTAATAGCAATGATGATTGCATACAAGTAGCAAAAGAATTAGAAAATATTGGTGTAGATGGATTAAACATTACAGGTGGATGGCATGAAACTCGGGTTCCACAATTAACTATGGATGTTCCCCGTGGTGCTTTTAGTTATCTAGCAAAAAGAGTTAAAGAAAAGGTTAATATTCCTGTTATAACTTCTAATCGTTTAGATGCTACTCATGCCCAATCTATTATTGAACGCAGAGATGCTGATTTTGTCGGTATTTGTCGTGGTTTAATAGCAGACCCTGAATTGGTTAACAAAGCTGAAACAGGAAGACTTGATCTAATTAGACCTTGTATCGGTTGTAATCAAGGGTGTATGGATAATATTTTTAAGGGTAAACGTTTAGAATGTTTAGTTAATGCAGAAGTACAATATGAAAAGGTTAAAAACTCGGATTCTGCTATTGCTGTTAAAGGCAAACAAATATTAGTAATTGGTTCAGGTGTGGCAGGAGCAGAATATGCTTTACGTGCTACAACAGCTGGCGCTACTGTGACAATTTGGGATAAAGATTCTAAAAGTGGTGGTCAGATGGAATTAGTTGCAGCACCCCCAGGAAGAAAAGGCTTTAAGGAAATAGCCAATTTTCATTATAATGCTTGCCTAGAAAAGGGTGTTCATTTTGTTTTTAACAAAAAAGCAACACCTGATGAAATTATTAATCTTACTGATAATGGAACTTTTGATATTGTTATTGTTGCTACTGGAGCAACTCCTATTATTCCAAGAATACCTATGGAAGACGGTGCACATGTAGTTTCTTCATGGGATGTTTTACTAAATAAAGTTACTACTGGCAAGAACATAGTTGTAGTAGGTGGTGGTGCTGTTGGAGTTGAAACGTCACTATTATTAGCTGAAGAAGGTACAATTGATGCTGAAACTCTCAAATTTTTATTTACTTATAAAGTAGAAACACCTGAAAGATTACATGAATTATTAACTTATGGTAGCAAAAAGGTAACCCTCGTAGAAATGATGAAAAAAATTGGTGCAGATATCGGCGTAAGTACACGTTGGATTATGCTAGGTGGACTAAGACGTTTACATGTAAATTCTTTAACTGAAACAAAAGTAATTGCTATTCATAAAGATGGTGTATTAGTACAAGATTCTGAAGGTTTAGAAGAACTTATTCCTGCAGATACAGTAGTTATGGCTATTGGTTCTAGATCAAATAATACACTTTATAATTCTCTTTTGGGAAAAGTTCCAAAATTGTTATTACTTGGAGATGCAGTCAAACCACGAAAAGCAATGGATGCTATAAGAGATGGATTTATTTCAGTAAAATAATGAATACCAATTAGAAGGAGGTTTAATAAGATGGAGTTTGAAAATATTATTTACACGATTAAGGACAATATAGCTACCATTAGGATTAATCGACCTAAAGTTTACAACGCCCTTAACTCTGCCTTAACCAAAGAATTTCTTGAAGTTTTGAGATTAATAGTAGTTGATGAATCAATCAGAGTCTTAATTATAACAGGTAATGAAAAAGCATTTGCTGCTGGCGCAGATATTTCTGAAATGGCCAAAGCAACTCCAAATTTTGCTAGAAATTTTTGCTCTGAAGCTGTTAATCTTAACAATATTTTAGAATCTATTTCTATTCCAACTATTGCAGCAGTAAATGGGCTTGCTTGGGGTGGTGGGTTTGAGATGGCTTTAGCCTGTGATTTTCGTATAGGCGGTCCACACACTAGCTTCAAACTTCCTGAAGTAAGTTTAGGAATTATTCCTGGAGCAAATGGAACGCAACGCTTACTCACTATGTTAAGTTCTACAAAGGTCAAAGAAATAACTATGTTGTGTAGTGAAATAAAAGGACCTGAAGCATATGAACTTGGATTAATTAATAGATACGTAGAAGATTCAATGATATATTATGAAGCTATTAAAATGGCTGATGAACTTAAACGTCATCCATCTTGCGCATTAAAAGCTGCTAAAACGGCTATATCTGTAGGCACATTTAAAACTATTGAAGAAGGTAAAGCAGTTGAAATTAATGAATTTGCTCTATTATTTGACACTTATGATCAAAAGGAAGGCATGACAGCTTTCATAGAGAAAAGAAAAGTAAAGTTCAAAAATAGATAGCATACAAGGAG
>JAOZKH010000083.1:0-3184 GCA_029935405.1 Vallitaleaceae bacterium
AGTTATGTTTTTAACCATTAATTGTAATTCATAAAATATCATAATCCGAAATGTTTTAAAAATATTGTAAACAGAATATATTTTATATATTAATATGAACGGTATAAACCAACAACTTTACCAAGAATACTAACTTCCTTAACATAAATAGGAGCCATCGTATCGTTTTCTGGCTGTAATCTAATAACATTTGCTTCTTTATAAAAAGTTTTTACGGTAACTGAATCATCTATTAAAGCAACTATAATATCATGATCAATTGCAGTTTCGCGCTTTTCTACAATTAACATATCACCATCAAAAATACCTGCGTTAATCATGCTTTCACCTTGTACTTGCACCATAAATAATGACAAATTATTTGTACGTACATAGTCAATAGGAATAGGGAAGTAGTCTTCAACATTCTCGGCTGCAAGTAGTGGTTCACCTGCTGCAACTTTGCCTACTATTGGAATATTAATTAGTTCGTGCCTAACAGGTGTAAAACCATCTTCAATAATCTCAATCGCACGTGGCTTAGTTGGATCTCTACGAATATAACCCTTCTTTTCGATTCTTTCTAAATGACCATGAACAGTTGATGTGGATTTAAGTCCAACCGCTTCACAAATCTCTCTCACTGATGGCGGATATCCCTTGTTTAGTTGCTCATTTTTTATAAAATCTAAAATTAGTTGTTGCTTATCGCTTAATGTATCTGCCATTAATATCACTCCTTATAGAATATATGTTCTATAAGGAGTATAACATAACTGTTTTGCTTAATCAAACATTTGTTCGACTTTTTTTGCAAAAAGCATTGACACCAAACAGTTGTTCGTATATAATCAAGATACAAACAAACGTTCGGGGTGATTATATGAATACAAGAAGAAGACGTAGAAGACAACAATTTCAGATTACATTATTACTAATGTTAGTTGTATTATTATTTTTCATTATTTTATTTTCACAACTATCAAGTAATACTATTATAGGATCTAAAGATATAGAGGTCAGTTACATTTCAGTAAAAGTATTAGAAGGTGATACTTTATGGGATTTAGGAAATGAATTTGTTGATCAAGATTATTATACATTAGAAGAATACATTCATAAAATCATTTCTATTAATGGACTAAAATCCGAAATTATCTATCCAGGGCAAAGACTTACAATGCCTGTAATAAAAGAACAATTTGTCACTGTAACTGAGTGACAATCCATACGTTAGAAATATCAATCTCTCACAAGTTGATATTTTCCCTATTCATACGGCTGACTATCCCTAGTCAGCCGTATTTTATTTTGTTAATTAATATTATATATTTGTTAATATAATAGTTAAGGTATCAAAACTAAGTTTCTCTAATTGTTTGATTCATCATTTTTTATATATTTATAGATAAATCTATGATACGATTGGCATGTCTTTTGTGTATGAAATATAATTCGATAAAATACTATTGATAAATAAGATGATTTGACTAGTAAATGTCGTGCCTATGTCGTGGTATATTGTATATAAAGAAGTATACTAGACATAATATGATTAAGGAGGAAATTTCATGAAACAACCCGAATTAGGAAACAAAATAACTGAACTTAGAAAAGGATTAAGTATGACTCAGGAAGAACTTTCTAATCAAACTGGAATAAGCACAAGAACTATTCAGAGAATTGAAAATGGTACTGTAGTACCTCGATTAGTAACTATAAAATTATTATCTGAAACATTAGATTATGATTTGAATAGAGCAGTAACAAATGACAGAATTGATAAAACAATAGTGTTTTTTATACATTTATCAAGTATGTTTCTTTTTATTTTATTTCCTATAATAGTATTAATTTGGAACAATTCAATTTCTAAAACAATTATAATCGAAGCAAAAAGAGCAATAAATTTTCAGGAGTGATATTAACAACAATTGCGTTCGTATTGTTTTTTATTGAGAAACAAACTCTTATGATATGGCTTCCTAACAATAATCCAGCAAACATAGAAATTCTTAATGCGATAATTGATATTGCGAACAATCCAATATTATTAATTATTTGGTTTGGTCCTGTTTTGTGGATTGGCATAGCACTTTTTGAAGAATTATCTCGTGTTTTTTTATTAAAATGTTTGTGGAATATTTCTGATAATGAAACTTGGATATTTGTTTCAATATTCTTGACTTCAATATTAATTGGAACTGTACATTTATATCAGGGGATGGCAGGAGTAATTGGAATTGGATTAAAAAGCATAATTTTTTGCTTATATTATTATAAGTATAGAAGGTTATTCCCACTTGTTTTTTCACATGTATTGTATGATGGATTACAATTTGCATATTTAATAGTACAGTTAAGACAATAAGTTAGTATTATAATTCTTTATCAATTTGAGAGTATAGTTTAATTTTATTATTAATTAAGATTCATAAGCAACTTAATTTTGTTACGAAATATTTTATTACAACTTCCCATACTAATCACCCCTACAATTTAGATTTATAGGGATGATTAGTATGGAAATCTATTTTGATTGGTACAAGCTTTTTGTTAAATAACAAATTATTTAAGTATATAATATATAGAGAAGAGGTAGAGGGAAAAAGTAATAAATGCCCGCCCGTACCCGCCCGTGCCAGGCACGTATTCAACGTATTCAAGAGCGAAGGAGAAATCGCATGAGTTCATCAGAAAAACCAAACAAAAAAAACAATTGAAAAAAATCTCTTCACCAAATGAAGAAAAAACTTGCTATGACAGATAGTTTTATAGAAATACTTTTAGATGAAGTCGGAGATATTATCTATTATCAAGATAGTAATTTGTTGTATCGTTATTTTAATGAGGCTTATTTAGAGTTGATAAGCAAAAGAGAAGATGAAGTGAAAGATCATGATATATTTAATGTGCTTCCTAAGGATGATGCAGAATTTTACCATAAGGATGATTTAGCTGTTTTAAAAAGCGGTCTAAGAAGGAGTTATGAAACAACTGTTGAAATGCCAACAGGCGTTAAGAGAATAATTCAGATTATAAAAAGACCTCATATTGTAAAATCAGGTGAGGTGATTGGGATTATTGGAATTATTGGAATTATTGGAATTATTAAAGATATAACAGACATACGTGAAAATCAAAGATTTAATGCAATGATTGATCAAGTAAAATTAATGCTTATCGTGTAATAGTTAATTCTATT
>JAOZKH010000083.1:3284-9981 GCA_029935405.1 Vallitaleaceae bacterium
ATGCAATGATTGATCAAGTAAAATTAATGCTTATCGTGTAATAGTTAATTCTATTTATGAAGAAATTAATAACGCATATAAACACAAGAGTATTCTTAATATAGACAATTATAATGAGGTTGGTATTATAATTCAAATTGTAGACCTTAAGGGACGTGTGCTACAGTCAAATAATAATACAACATCAAATATAGTTAATCTGAAAGAAAGTTTGTATATGGACAATTACTATTTGTACATTAATAGCGATTATTCCAAACTGGCTTTGCCACTATACCAAAATGATAGTATTGATGGATTTGTGGTTTTTCAAGTTTCAAAAGATAAAATAGAATCAGGAATGAATAATGCTTCTAGCTCTGAGTATATTGCCTATATTATGTCGGCTGTTTTGCTTGTCAGCATTTTTATTATTCAACTAAAAGAGTTGAACAGTAATTCGGATTATGAGTTAATTGAATTAAAATCAGGACTTGAAAAAGCTACAAAAGGTGTTTATGAACCAATTAAGATAAGCTTGAACCACAAAGAAATTTGTGTGCAATATAATTTGATGATTGATGAACTTAAGTATATGATAGAACAAATAGACAAATATGAACGTGAAAGAAATAGATTTTTAACAATGGTTTCCCATGAATTAAAAACACCTTTAGCTATAATTAATGCATATGTTGAAGGATTAGTTAGTGGCGTGGCCAAAGATAATGAGACGAGAAAGCGTTATGAGACAATAATACTTGATAAAACAATTGGGCTTGCAATATGCAAGGAAATAGTTAATGCACACAATGGTAGTATTACTGTTAAAAGTATAGTTGGCAAAGGAACAACTTTTACAATTGTTTTGCCAGTCATATAATTATTAAGAAGTTCTACCTGTTGTAGCCCTTGGCCTCATTCTTTTTTATCGTGTGGATAAGAAGGATTTGTTTAGTTGATGGTTTGTTAAGCAATTCCCAAATAGGAGCATTACAAACATGCTGTTTTAAACGAGTTATCTGAAAGATAAGACCTCTAAATGAGTAAATCAGTATGGTCCATATATTTAGATAATATTCTATAAACTGTACAAGTCTTATTTCTTTCGGTTGGCTTGTAATAAACATTGTAACTGTCTATAACCAAGACTCTGTATCCTTTCAATCTCAAGTTTGGATCAGGATGTGGGACTCCTATGAAAGGTTGTTCGACAAGAGTACCAATTGTTTTTTCGAGTTTCGCAATGTAGTTTAAGGCTACATCAATATCATCTTCAGCGATATAGTCTAGAATTTCAATGAAGTCAGACTTAGATATAGGTGTATATATCAGTTTGTAATTATTTTCCGCCATATCTACTCCTAAGTTCATTGAAGAGTTGATCGTGTGTAATTGTAGCCTCACCATTTTCAACTTGAGCTTCAGCAACGGCAAGCTTTTCATAAAGCTCAAGTTTAGCTTGAAGTTTCTCAAAGTATTTGTGACTAGTTACAACGAGGTCACCTTTTCCGTTTTTTGTAATATAAACTGGTTGGTTATCGTTATGACATATTTCGGAGATTTGATTGAAATTATTTCTTAAATCAGAAATTGGTAATATCTTTGGCATGTAATCACCTTCCTATAATTTATGTAATAATTATATCATAATTATGAGTAATTTAATAGGTGGTTTAAATAAGTCAGTCGGTCGTACCCATCAGATAACATACGATTTCCAACACTCAATTCGCTAACCGAGGCACCCCCTGCATTAGCCACCCAGAGGGTCCCGGGCATGAACGAAGGCTGTAAGCTCATTGGCGTCGTAAACCGAAGAACGTTAGGCAAAACCCTCTATCTAACTACAGAAGTGTATAGCAAGAATTAAATTTATTATACTGATGTTACAGTCGGTGTATGAAGTAATTATTAGTTTAGCATTAGTGGTTTTCATATTGTTTTGATGGTGAACTTTTCTTCAATATCATAGTTGTTGAATTGTAGATATGATGAGTTATTGTAAGAAAGTTGTCTATGGTTTTTTAATTAGAAATTTGGTATAATATTATGTAATGAAGGAGTTGATAATATGATAGCAAAGAAACGAATTGAAGAAGTTATTCATACTATGCCTGACCAGATTGATATAGAAGATTTAATGTACAAATTATATGTAATTGACAAAGTTGAAGCTGGACGAACTGATGTAAGAGATGGAAAAGTAGTATCACATGAGGATGCTAAGAAACGGTTGTTGGGCTAATGAATATTAATTGGAGAGAACGTGCATTAGACGATATAGAGATAATTAGGGATTATATAGCAAGAGACAATCAGTTTTATGCAACAATATTTGTTGCAAAGATTATAGAATCGGTAGAAAAACTAATGGGATTTCCACGATTAGGGCGTGTAGTTCCAGAGTATCAAAATGATAGTATAAGGGAAATAATATATAGAGATTATAGAGTAATCTATGAGATATATGATGAGGAGATATACATATTGACAGTGCTACATGGATCTAAGTTATTAGATTGATGTCAAGACCTAGATATATCTATAGGTCTTTTTTTGCAAGCAATTTTAGTATACTTTATTTCGAAAGACGTATAGTTATGAAGCTGATATGTATGATTTATTAATCTATAAGTTAATGATAAACGAGTTGTAAAATGAGATGGGTATGAAATTTAGGATGTGTATAGAAACGTAACGATTATTTGAGTCAAACGTTTATGTTGAGGAAGTATGACGATAGAGGACTTCCCCAACAAACATTTTGCGAACACTGCAGTCACTAACCTAGGCGGCGTCGCAAACTGCAACCGTAATCTGAAATTGATTTCTGTATTTGTATTATACAAGGAGGAGTTTATGAAATGGAAAATGATATATATATTTCTACTTTCGCTTATTTTGACAGGTTGTAGTCAGTCAATGAGGGAAAGTAACATCATATGGTCATCAGAATATGATTTAGAAGTAGATTATTATAAGGTTGGAGTTAAGCGTACTGGTCAGGATATCGAAGATTATATTGAGATAGTTAATGTTGTTGATAATCAAAGTGATATTGAAACTATTAACCATGCTTTTGATTCGAGTAAATGGATTATACCAGACGACAGATTTTCAGAAGAGCCAATACTATTTTTAATTATCAATGATAATACTATGGTTCAGTTATATGGTGGAGATAATCATGCTCAAATCATGAATTATTCATTTAAAATAGACCAGATTAATACATGGACAAACGTTAGTGAGATATTTGTTTTAAATGATGATATCTACAGCATAGTAAAAGGATTATCTGGAGAGTATTAAATGGGACGAAATCAACATCAGATAACAAACGATTCCGACACTCAGCTCGCTAACCGAGTCGGAATCGCATTAGACGTTCGCAGGCTCACAGCCATGTAGTATTAGTTTCTTAATTAAGAATTTGAGATCTATAAATTTGTGAAGTTGTGTGTAATATGTTATACTAGGTGTATTGAAAGCTTCCATTGATTCCATCGCCTAACATACGATTTTCAACACTCAATTCACTAACCTGAGTCACCCTTGCATTGGCCCACCCAAATGGTCCCTGGCATGATCAAGGCCTGTAAACTCATCGGTGTCGTAAACCGACGCCAGTTATGTGAAATTCATGATCTATTTTAAGGAGGTTACGTTGTATTCAAATTTACGATAGTCGAAGCAGATGAGATGTTAAGATTTCTTATGAATCAGCTTAATAAAGGGGATGATACTCCAAGCTGACGATCAGGATACTACTCGGAGGAATAAATGAATTTACATAAACCTGATATTGAAGAATTAACTTATAGAAGAGATTTATTGGCAGATCCATTTACTATGTCTTATAACAAAGGCTTGAGTTTAGGAATTTCAGAATATAATAACAGCACTGGCTGTATTTTGTTTCATGAAACTACAAAATGGATTTAGTATCTATAACCGATTTGTTGAGAAATTCAAAAAAGTTTTTATAGGAGAACTGATATGAATATAAGAATCGCAAGTAAAGAAGATTTAATAAATTTAGTTATATACGATAAACATATTGATACTGAGACCTTAAAGAAAAAAATTATAGATTCGACTGTAATCGTTGCCTATTTAGAAGATGATTTTATTGGATGGTTAAGATTCAATTTTTTTTGGGATGAACATCCATTTATGAATATGTTATTTGTTTTAGAAAAATATAGAGGTAAAGGCTACGGAACTAGATTAACTAATTATTGGGAAACTATTATGTTGAAACAAAGGCACGATATATGTATGTTAAGTACAATGTCTAATGAAACGTCTCAGGCGTTTTATCGAAGATTAGGTTATAAAGATATTGGTGGTTTTATTTTTGAAGGTGAACCAATGGAGATAATAATGACAAAAAAGTTAATTGCTAGAAAATCATAATTAAAGTGAGACATATGTAATGTACTTTATTTAATCATTATTCAAGTTTCCGGCTGGTGGGTTTTGCATAATTTTCCACCCCTTAGAGTAACAGCTTTAGCAGCTTTTCGACGACGTTCGTCTTCAATCTCTGCATAATGCTTTTTAGTCGTATTTACATCTTTATGACCCAAAACATCAGCAACTAAATAAATGTCTCCAGTTTCTTGATATAAGGCTGTACCATAGGTGCTCCTTAATTTATGTGGTGAAATATTTTTCAGACTTGTTACAAGTTTAGAATATTTTTTTACAATATTTTGAACTGATCTAACGCTTAATCTTTTATCTTGCATAGATAAAAAGAGGGCATTTTCGTGTCCTGAAAGAGGAATTTTCTTTTTTCTAGCTTCTAAGTATTCTAATAAAGCTAATCGTACTTCATCTCCAAAATAAACAATAACCTCATTTCCACCTTTTCTAATGATTTTGATGCCATTAGTTGAAAAATCTATATCATTAATATTAAGCCCGACACATTCACTGACACGGATACCAGTCCCGAGGAGTAGGGTAATAAGGGCTACATCTCTAAGTTTTGTTTTAGTATGATATGCCTTTTCCTTTTTAGTTAATTTCTCACCTGATTCAACAATATCTAATAGATTAGCCACTTCATTTGCTTCTAATCTAACAATATGTTTATCATGAATTTTTGGTAAATCAACTAAAATAACTGGATTGAATGTTATCTTTTGTTTTTTATAAAAATAATTATAAAAGGTGCGTAAAGCTGCTAATTTACGAGCTTTACCACGTTCTCTATTTGTGTGTTCATTTTTTGAACTGTCTGAATTTTGATTATAATAACTTAAATATTCTAAATATATTTCAATTTGATCTGGAGTGATTTTTTCCATATCAGTTATTGATATTGTATCTATAGATAAATTACTAAATTGTTTTATTTCTGTAAACAGAAATCTAAAAAAGACTCTTAAATCATAAGCATAAGCAATACGAGTTTTTGAGCTAGTTTTATGTTCAATACCTCGAAAAAATTCAAAACTAAATTCTGGAAGTTCTTTTAGAATTTCTCGAAGTTTTGTTGTATTATGTCTATTTTGTTGTTCATGATAATTTGAGTTAGCCATTTGAACCCTCCTTATGAAAATATTTGGAAATGTATTTAACAAATCGAAAAACCAAGCTGATTTAAGCAGTTTAAAAAACATTTTAGGTATGATTGTACCAAAAAAATTATTAACCTTTGGTATATCCTTTAATTGGACCATCATGGGACCAACCATCAAAATTGCTAGTTAAAATCGCTTTAAACATACGATTAGATACTCCAGGCATTTTATAGTTAAGTTCACCAAGTAAATCTTTCATTTCTTCACGTTTTGTGTGGCCATTTGCTGGGCATGGACTTTTGACAACTGGAGTTTTATAACGATTTGTAAAACCAATTATGTCACGTTCAGGTACAAACATTAAAGGTCTAATACTTGTTAGTTTAGTACGATCTAAATAAGTCACAGGTTCAAATGTTCTAAAACGACCTTCAAAAAACAGGCTCATCATCATAGTTTCAACAATATCTTCTTTGTGATGTCCAAGAGCAATTGAGGTGCAATTAAGGTCTAAAGCTTTTTGATTTAAAGCACCTTTACGAAGCTTTGAACAAAGTGAACAAGGGTTAGATTCATTTCTTATATCAAAAATGATTTTTCCAATGTCTGTTTGAACAATGTAAAAAGGGATTTCAAGCTCATCACATAATGATTGAACTTTTGATAAGTCGAAATCGTCAAATCCAAGAGCAACACAAATGGCAACTAATTCAAATGGAACTGAGTAAAACTTTTTAATGTGGCTAAGTGCATATAACATAGCAAGAGAATCTTTACCACCAGAGATACCAATAGCAATTTTATCATTAGGTTGAATCATAGTGTATGTATCTAAAGCTTTGCGAGTATAACTGAGTAATCGTTGTAATTTCATAAGTTCCGCCTTTTTACGCTCTATCTATTCGTTAAAGTTGTGTTTTGCGCATAGTTAAGTTTATCACGAAGACCCTCCTCTGTCAATAAAATTCACTTTATTCTACAATCAGGACATCATCAATGTATACTGGTAGATACTCGCAAGCTTTCGTTGTACCTGTATCATCAATTAATTCTAATGTTGCATCTAATAATTTAATTTCTGTCATAATAACCCTCTCTATGCACCTTATTTTACAACCAAACTAATAAAAGTAGCTATCAATTTAAATGAATCTAGAATACCAGATAATGCCGGTAATCAA
>JAOZKH010000244.1 GCA_029935405.1 Vallitaleaceae bacterium
ACCTTTAATCTTGTCTTGCAACATAACTAGCATAAAAGAATTTTCTTCAAAAAGTTCATACAGTGATTTTTCAGATGGTTCTGCTTTTTTTTGATGACTACTCTTTTTTTTCTTGCCAATCATCTTCTTCTTTTTCTCATTTCGCTTTGTACTTATATGAGTAATTCCCTGATTTGTTTCACTCGATGCTTTTGCCTGGAGTCTTGAATGAGCAAACTCATACTGAAGGAAATCTTTAATTGCTTTTCCTCCATGGAAGCCATGAACAACTTCAATATTGCTTATGAAAGGAGAATTAATTGACATAATCCTTCTCAATATGGTACCTACCTGCTCAACATTATAACCATGTACATCGATTTTTATATGATACGAATCCAAAAGACCTTTACTAATAATAATTCGTCCAATATCTTGTTTAGTCATTTCTGTACTTGCAAGAATTGAATTTAATTTCTTTTGTAGATTATTAGCCACAATGTCCTTTCTTCATGGTGACAGGCACCAGTGTCTAACTGATATTCAAGCTCAACTGCATTCAATCCAGCTTCACTTGATTTTGCCACTTACATTCTCCTACTATCAAAGATGATTTATCACCTGCAACTAAATCTATCTCCTCTTCACATTTTTTTATCGGATTATTACCCCACCAACTTCCTAGTTCATGAAATACAAAGGGTAGTTTATGATCCTTATTCTTCTTATACAAATAATCCATACACACCTTTTCAAATTGTCTTCCAATAAAATGTTGATAATCCAGGCTCAATAAAAGATGAATACACTTCATCAATCATCTCTTGTTCAACCAAACTTGAATTAATAAAAACAAAACGATACCAAAACGCAAAAAGTGGATTAGCAATTTTATAGATTGTTTTTCGAGATATTTGCTTTTCTCCATAAGGTTTTATTTTTTTTATAATTGATAGTTCTACTAATACAACATCAATATATCTGCTTACTTTAGCTGTTGACTCGCCAACTTTAGTTGCAATTTGATTGATTTTCGACGAACCTGTTGCTGTGGATTCAATGATAGAATTGTAGAAAACAGGCTCACGTAATTCTTGTTTTAATAGATTAAAAGGTTCAGCATTAAGATAAGATGATTTTAGTAATATTTTAGTTTTAATATTTTCTTCAATGGAATAATTAGGTAGAAATTTTCTCCCTTCAAAAAAATCGAAAGGTTTTATTTGAAATTGACTTGTTAATCTTCCATATAGTGGACTTTTATCTGACAGATTTTCTTTCTCAATAAAATTCATGGTTAAGGAGTCAAAACTAAGTTTCTCTAATTCTACCACTATATGTAGTGCTCGGTTGAAGCCTCCAAGCATACATATAGTGGTATAAAGTTCAACTATGTAGTTTTGACACCTTAACCATTCATTGAAGATCCACAAATAACTATATATAACCTGAGTTAATCATTAAATGATCAATTAAATTTTGCAATAACGAGGGAATAGATTTATCTCCTGATACCATATATGGAAATTCATCTAGTACCAATACTATCTGCTTTTCCATACTTTGAGTTGCCATAAACGTAAATGCTTGTTCCCAAGTTTCAAATCCTGCCATCATTTCTTCGAATCAAAAAAAAGATAATACCATGTGGGAAAATTTCTGTGGATTTTATTGGTGTCGGACACGTTTGTCTAATTTAGTATGTTAAGGTGATTAGAGGAGTGCCACTTTTGGTTGTCATATGACAACCTTATGACAGACGTAGGATACAAAAAAGCCTATAATAAAAGTACCAGGTCATTATATTGTTAGAAACGGTAATCAGTATTAACTATGTTTAGGAGAGGAAAAGGAGAGGTGTTATGTTTAAAAAGAATTTAGCAATTATCATCTGTATAACTATGATGATTAGTACCGTCATGGTCGTCACTGCTGAGGAGGGCAATAATAATTTATACCCTGACCCAAGAGAAGGTTTGCAAAAAATAAAAAATGAATCTTTTATATATACCAATGATTATGACTATAATTACCATAGCTTGGTTATCAATGGTAGTGGTAAATCTGGTTTTGTTACTACGGGTAATGGTAGCGAAAAAAATATTACACATATTTATACCTTGGAGGTTCTTGAAGAAGGCATGGTGTCAGTTGACTTGTCAACTGCAGATGGTATTGATGAAAATGCCCATATATATGTCATCGTTCACATGAATGAAACAAGAACCGTACCTGAATCAGTGAGTATTAATCCTGATGTAAAAACATGGCTTTACAATACAAGCAAAAACCGTATCCAAGAGAAATATATTTTCTATGCTTATCCAGGATATTATTATTTACAAGTAAGAGGGTCAGACCGCAACGCTACTGGTAACAAGGCTTTAAGTTATACTATCCAAGCCACACAGGAAGTCTTTCCACAGGAATTTGTTAACATGTTTGTTAACACAAATGATTCAGATTACCCTAATAACTTAGGTACAACATCCTTTTCTGATTCAATTAAAGTAAGTAGTACTTTGTCCATGGAAACTTGGGCCACTAAAACATCCGGTGGCGATTTATATGTGAAAAATTCTAATAGTAGAGATTATTTTGTCTTTATCCCTACGGTTTCTGGAACTGTTAATTACGCTATCAGTAACCGTAAAACAGAGATGCTCGATGCCTTTTTAACTGCTTATACTA
>JAOZKH010000084.1 GCA_029935405.1 Vallitaleaceae bacterium
TTACATATAATGCATATTTACTCACGATTTATTCATTACTTTCCGAGAGTACTCATATTCATAACTAAATATCAATTTCTTTTAGAATGTCTTCTTCGCTAAGAGCTCAGTCATGGCTACATGATCAAATCCTTTAATAATCAACCAAAGAGCCATCACCATTTCCTGTGTTGCTAGAGGTATTTGCAAATAAATCCCGATGCCGTTATCCATTCCGAATAGATGTAACAAGGCAAAAATCATATATGGCACCACACCGATTAACCCCCAAACTGACAACCATCGTGGAATTAAACGTGTTCGGTAGAATGAGATGTATAAACAGGTTGCACCAATTAGAAATAGGATAGAACCAATTGGTCCTAACAAGTTTAAGAACTTATACACAACATTCCCTATTGATTGCAATACAGTCGAATTGGCTCCTGTAGATACATATTCCTCGCTTAGAACGACCAAAGTAAGGAAACTCATAGTTGTCATTAGATACCAGACGCCCTCCATTACCCCTCGAAAAAGCAACATCCCTATCGCAAGTTCTTCACTGTCTTTTTTAAATATTGGGTATAGGAAAACAGTCATTCCAACCAATGATATCCCCATCATGAGAATGAGAAATGAACCACCTAGAAGTCGAGATGAATCAGTTGCAACATAATCCAGCAATATCATACCAGAAAGTGGTTTTGCTTGAACAAGCGAGGACATCACATCCCCACCAACAACTGCACTCGCAATGCCAAATACTGTGCCTAATAAGTAAAGTAATCCAACCATCAAAGCATTTATTCTATAATTTTTCATTTGAGTTCCTCCTTTAAGTTTCAGGTAGTGTCAACTTCTTTATACACAATGTAACACAATCTTTACTTCGTGTCAAGTATACTTGACTTATTGTATAAAAATTTTACCTTCTTCTATCTCAAAGGAAAAAGTAAAGTTCTATATCCCGATATAAGTGGTTCAAATGATTTCTTTGGTGCAATTACAATTAATAAATGTCAATAGTGTCAATAGGGACGGTTCTTATTGATTTGTCCTAAATGCTTGTGCTATGCTAATTATAAGGTGGTGGCAAGATGCCAAGAGCAGCTAGAATAATGAGTACAACAGGGTATTATCATATAATTATGCGAGGTCAAAACAAAGAGTATATTTTCAAGAGTGAAGTGCATAAAGAGTATTTTATGAGGAGCTTGAATATAATAGAAAAAGAAGAGAAGCTTTCAATCGTGGCATGGTGCTTGATGGACAATCATGTACATCTGATCATCAAAACTGAACCAGAGATGTTAGCCATTGTATTTAAGCGTCTTAACATTAAATATGCCATGTACTATTATAGAAGAAATAAATCACTTGGTCATGTCTTTCAGGATAGATTTATAAGTGAGCCTATAGAATCTGATAAATATTTGATGAATGTCATTAGATATGTGCACTCAAAAGAGTTAAATGACGATCAGATTAAATTGAAAGAACTATTAATTGAGTTGAGTGAAAAAAATGGTTTATCAAAAAAACAAATAGCCGCAGAATATGGATTATCCATATCACGAGTATAAAAGCTTACTAAAAATGCAAATTTAAGAGAAAACAAAAATCAATAAGAAAATCAATAAGAACCGTCCCCAGTGATTCCCTCAGGTGCCTGTCACCCTAATAAAGTTACTTCTTAAGAATCCCTTTGTTTTTATAGAGATTTCTGTAATCTTTTGGGCTTGAACCGGTGTGCTTTTTGAAGATTTTAGTAAAATATGCTGGATTGCAAAATTCCAAAATGGTTGAAATATCAGTAATGCTCATCTGACTAAATTCAAGAAAATTTTTGGCAATATCTACGCGTTGAGCTTGGATAAATATGGATAAAGTAATTCCAACTTCCTTATGAAACATTTTAGATAGATAATCAGGGCTCATATGATATATTCCTGCAAGATAAGATACTGTAAGTTTTTTGGCACCGTTAGCATAAATATATTTAATGACTTTTGAGATAGGGTATTGATATTCTGATACTCTATCTCTTTCTATTAAATCAATAAAATCTTTAATCATAGTAACTTCAAATTGATAAAGTTCATCAATTGTATTAAGTTGATCAATATGTTTGATAAAGACATCGCTTAGGGCAAAGGCGTCTTCATAATCAACATTTGATTCAATAGCAGCTCTGGTAAAAAGAGTACATGATGCAATGAGGCCATTTTTGAGTGAACGAATTGCATCATTAGACAATTTTGGTCGCTCAAGTTGTCTTGTTGTTTTAACAATCTCCATGGCTTCTTCAAAGTTGCATAATTTGATTTGTTGTAATAATTGTTGTTCTAAAGAGTAAGATGGATGGCTATATTGTATGTTGAAATTTTTAAGTTTCTCTCTAATGAGTACATTATTCACTACATTACCTCCGTTTTTTATGCAAAAACTATATAATTTAACTAATGTCGGATTTGTGTTAATTATAACAGAAAAGTATAAGAAACGAAAGACGATTACTCCTATAATGAACTTGAAACAACAATTATTATTAATTATTTTAAGGGAGGAAACAAAAATGAAAAAATTATTATCATTACTATTAACACTAGTTTTAGTAGTAGGACTACTTGCAGCATGTGGGCAAGACGAAGACAAGAATGATGGAGATACTAATACTCCGGCAGCAGAGGACAAGGAAGAAGATAAAGAAGAACCAGCTTCTGAACCAGACAAAGAACAAGAAGTTGTTATTTATCAAAACAAAGTTGAAATTCATGAACAATTATTTGCATTTGCAGATGCATATACTAAAGAAACAGGCGTAAAAGTTACTGTAAAAACTTCAGGTGGAGATTCACCATATGCAGAAAACTTAAAAGCAGAATTCCAATCAGACAGACAACCTGATATTTTTGTAATTGAAGGTATGGGTGGTTACAATACATGGAAATCTCAATTAGGTAAATTTGATGGAGACGAGTGGATTGATCTTACTTCATTAGAATTTGCAATTGATGGAGACGTTATTGGTTTCCCAGTAGCAGTTGAAGCTTGGGGTATGGCGTATAACGTTAGAATATTAGAAGAAGCGGGTGTTGATCCTGCAACTTTAACTTCACAAGAAGGTTACAAAACAGCATTTGAAAAAATTGATTCAATGAAAGAAGAGTTAGGACTTGATTCAGTTGTTTCTATGGCAGCTGGTCCAGACATGAGATGGGTAACAGGTCTTCATAACTTTAACGGATATTTATCAGCAGGTCTTGAGTATGGCGATAGAAGTGTACTTGATAAATTGTTAGCTGGCGAAGCTGATGAAGCTAGACTTACTGAATACGCTGACTGGGTAGAATTATTATTTAATTATGCAGACAGAGGTGTTTTATTACAAGGTAACTATGATGCACAAGTTGGTGCGTTCGCAATGGAAAAAGCTGCATTTGTACATCAAGGAAACTGGATTGATCCTTGGTTAGCAGAAAATGGCGTTGATTTTGATATGGCTTATGCTCCTCATGCATCAGTAGGCGGAGAGCATAATGCAATCTTTATTGGAGCTCCTTCATATTATGTACTTAATGTAAACAGTGAAAACCTAGAAGCAACAAGAGCATTCTTAAATTATATGGCAACTAGTGAAGCAGGTCATAACTATATGGTTAACGAAGCTAAGATGATTCCTGCATTTACAAATGTAACATTGACTCCTGATGCACCATTATCAGCTAACGTAGCTACTTGGGTTGCTAAAGAAGGCGGAGCATATACATGGTTACAAAATGACATGCCAGACGGATTTGGTATGGGAACTATTGCACCTATCTATGAAGCTTTTGGTAAAGGCGATATTGATAAAGCAGAGTTTATAGCACAATTGATTAGCAAAATTGAAGAAATACAATAATACCAACTTATATTTCATTTAATACATGAAATTGAAAAATTACTAATAAGTTAGGGGTGTAAAGCATCTTTACACCCCTAACTTTTATGTTTACTGTATAATGTATATTTAAAATGAGGAAGAGCAATTTGTATGGATTTGAGCTAGGAGATGATAACATGAGTAGACAATCGAAAGAAAAAATTTATTTTTGGTTATTTCTTGCCCCGGCGTTATTGGCGTTTATAATTGTTGTAATTATTCCGTTTTTTATGGGAATATATTATTCGATGACAGATTGGACAGCTATTGCGGGAGAAGAAGCAACTTTTATTGGAATTGAAAACTACAAATCAATGTTTACTGACACAGCGTTTCACTATTCATTTATAAGAACATTTTCATTTACAATAATTAGTGTTTTATCAATTAACTTCATCGCTTTATCATTGGCGATATTAGTAACGAGAGAAATCAAGTTTAAAAACTTTTTTAGGGCAGGATTTTTTATACCTAATTTAATTGGTGGACTTGTTTTAGGATATATTTGGCAATTTATTTTCAAAAGTGTTGCACCAGAAATTGGTGAAATTATTGGTTTCCAATGGTTACAAGACGCTTTGTTATTAACTGAATCAGACACGGCACTAGTTGCAGTTGTTATGGCATTTACATGGCAATATGCAGGATATATTATGATGATTTATGTTGCGGCATTATTAAATGTACCCCAGGAATTAATTGAAGCTAGTCAAATTGATGGAGCGAACTTTTTCCAGAGATTACGTAATATAACGATACCAATGATTGCACAAGCGTTTACGATTTCATCGTTTTTGACACTTGTAACTTCATTTAAGCAATATGATATTATAATAGCTTTGACAAATGGTGGTCCAACGTCTGAATTTGCAGGAGAAATTGTAAACTCAACAGAATTTTTAGCAGTTTATATTTATAATGTTGCATTTAAGTATAATCGGATGGCAGAAGGCCAGGCTAGAGCGGTGGTATTCTTCCTTATCTTATTAGTAGTTTCAATTGTACAAGTATACTATAATCAGAAGAAAGAGGTGGAAATGTAATGTTTAATAAAAAAAGAGTAATTAATATACTACTTACTATCTTGACTTTGTTTTTGTTTATTTATACTATATTTCCATTCTTTGTTGTAATCATAAACTCGGCAAAACCATCATTTGTAATTAATACAGATCCACTTGCATTACCAGAGCAATGGGGAAAACTAATAGAAAACATTAAAATTATCTGGACTAAACCTACGATTAGATATGCGCAAAGTGTATATTCATCAGTAATTATCACCATTAGTTCATTAACAACAATTGCCATATTTTCGGCTATGGCAGCTTGGATGTTGGTTAGAACAAAAACAAAAACATCAAAAGTAGTCTTTTTCCTATTTCTAAGTGGTATGGTTATTCCGTTTCAAGTAGTTATGTTCCCACTTGTTGCAGAATTTAGAATGATAAACGAAGCAATTGGACTTAGAATGCTAAGAACTTATCATGGTATGATTATTGCATATATAGGGTTTGGTTCTCCTCTTGCTGTATTTATGTTTCATGGATTTATTAAATCTATTCCATTGGAGCTAGAAGAAGCGGCAACAATTGATGGCTGTACTAAACCACAGATATTCTTCAAAATAATAGTTCCGATTTTGAAACCGATAGTTGTAACAGTACTTATTATGAATGCATTATGGGTTTGGAATGACTTCCTATTGCCAGCTCTTATTCTTGGTGTTGGACAGGATATTCAAACAATACCTCTTGCTATTTCTGCTTTTGCAGGTTCTTTTGTTAAAAAATGGGATTTGATTATGACTGCGGTTCTAATGGCAGCATTACCAATTATTATAGGTTTCTTATTTGGGCAAAAGCATATAATTAAAGGTATGGTAGCTGGATCTATTAAATAGTTTATCTAGAGGCTGTAGCTTACAGTCTCTTTTTTTGTGATTTTGGATAGGAGTTTTAGTTATGAAAAATATAAATGAACAACTTCTAGTCAATGAAACATTGTTTTTTGTTGGCAATGGATATGTGGGAATAAGAGGAAATTATGAAGAAGGATACCCTGATGGGTTTGATACTATAAGAGGTACATATATAAATGGTTTCTACGAAATAGTTGATGTTACTTATGGTGAAAGTGCTTATGGATTTCCGACAACTGCTCAAAAAATGGTAAATATTATAGATGCACAAGGGTTAGATATATATATTAATAATGAGAAGTTTTCTATGTTTGAAGGACAGGTGCTAAACGAAAAACGTTTTTTAGACATAAACAAAGGGATTTATACTAGGGAAGTAAAATGGCAGTCTCCTAAAGGCAATACTATTAAAATTAGATTTGATAGATTAACATCTTTTGAAGTTTTAGAATTAGCTTTAGTAAATATAACTGTTGAGTCTGTAGATTTTGAAGGTGAGTTAAAAATCATATCTACAGTAAATGGTGATGTAGAAAATTATACAAATTCTAATGACCCAAGAGTTGCTTCGAGTCATGGAAAACTCCTAAAAGTAAATAAAATTAAAACCCGGGATAGTATTGCACAATTAACCTGTTTAACAAAACGTTCTAATCTTGAGGTTTGTTGTTCTGTAGATTATTCTGTTGTTATGGAAACTTCATATGATGCTGGTAGTTATAGTGCTACACTTACAAGAGATATGAAAATAGGTTCGACTATTTTGCTTACTAAATTTATAGCTTATACTGACTCGATACGGCATAAAAACTTAATGTTAGATGGTTACAAAATAATTAAAAACGCAACTAAATTAGGATGTGAATATTTTATAAATATTCAAAAAGCATATTTAGATGAGTTTTGGAACTATTCTAAAGTTGCTATTACAGGTAAACCACAAATAGATGAAGCTCTTAATTATTCAGTGTATCAATTATTAGCATCAGCAGGTAGAGATCCTCATTCTAATATTTGTGCAAAAGGTTTAAGCGGGGAAGGTTATGAAGGTCATTATTTTTGGGATACTGAAGTGTATATGTTACCGTTTTTCATACTTACAAACCCTAAAATTGCTAAAAACTTACTTAAATTTAGATATGAAACCCTTGAATTTGCAAAAGATAGAGCGTTAGAAATGGGGCATGTTCAGGGAGCAAAAGTACCGTGGAGAACAATATCGGGAACAGAATGCTCAGGATATTTTCCTGCAGGGAGTGCTCAATATCATATTAATGCTGATGTAGCATTTTCATACATTCAATACTATTTACTACATGACGATATTGAATTTATGAAGGAAATAGGTTTTGAAGTATTGCTTGAAACTGGAAGAATATGGATGGATATGGGATGTTTTACTAAGGATAATGCCTTTATGATTCATAGTGTTACTGGACCAGATGAGTATACAGCTATTGTAAATAATAATTATTATACAAACGCAATGGCTAAGTATCATTTAGAATGGATAGTAAAGATTGCTAAGCGAATTATGAGTGAAGAAAAATCTATTTATGTAGCTATAATGAAACGATTAAATTCAGATAATGATGAACTAGAACGTATCGCAAAAGCAGCTGAACACATGTACTTTGAATTTGACAAAGAATTAGGCATTTATATGCAAGATGATAGCTTTAAAACAAAACCAACATGGGATTTTGCTAATACTCCTAAAGATAATTACCCCTTGTTATTACATTATCATCCATTAACTATTTATCGCCATAAAGTTCTAAAACAGGCAGATACAATACTTGCTATGATTTTACTAGATAATGTCGATATAGATATTTTTGAAAAATCTTATGATTATTATGAACCATTAACAACACATGATTCTAGTTTGTCGCCATGTGCTTATAGTATGGCTGCATCTAGAATTAATCGTAGCGATGTTGCGTATAGTTTTTTTGATAAAACAATTCGTCTTGACCTTGATAACTTGCATCATAATACAAGAGATGGATTACACATTGCTAATGCAGGCGGAGCTTATATGGCAGTTGTATATGGATTTGGTGGATTAAGAATCAAAGAGGACGGCATTCATCTTAACCCAAGTATGCCAGATGAGTTGTCAGGCATTTCTTTTAATATAAATAAAAAAGAAAATTTGATAAAGGTTAGATTGTGGGAAAGAATTACAATTACAAGTGAAACAAAAACGATAATTTGGATATATGAGAATAAGTACGAGATAGATGGAACTTTGGAGGTCGAGTATGGAACAAAAGATTAAAGGTATAATATTTGATATGGATGGTGTTATAACTGATACAAGTGAATATCATTATACAGCCTGGAAATTATTGGCAAGTAAAATAGATATATATATAGATAGAGATGTGAACGAGAATCTAAAAGGAATATCAAGAATGGCATCCTTAGATGTCATCTTAAAACATGGAGGCCGTGAAAATGATTTTTCTGAAGCAGAAAAGTTAGTATTAGCAACGACAAAAAATAAATATTATGTTGAAATGATCAGTCGATTTACTCCGGATAATCTTCTTGATGGTGTTGAGTTGTTATTAAAAGAATTAAAATCTCTAGGAATAAAAAT
The DNA here is from genome assembly GCA_029935405.1 of Vallitaleaceae bacterium. Classification (GTDB taxonomy): domain Bacteria; phylum Bacillota; class Clostridia; order Lachnospirales; family Vallitaleaceae; genus UBA1351. The sequence continues at coordinate 8,437 of JAOZKH010000084.1, forward strand.
AGGTATAGCAAGTGCTTCGAAAAGCGCTGGAAAATTAATAGAATTATTAGGTATTACTCAGTTGATTGACTATGTTGTCGACCCTACTACTGTGCCAGGTAAGCCTGCACCAGATATTTTTCTAAAAGCAGCAGAGGGATTAGAATTAGAACCTTCGCAGTGCATAGGAGTGGAAGATGCCAGAGCTGGTATTGAAGCAATCAAAAAGGCTGGAATGTATTCGGTTGGAATTGGCGATAAAGCTGTTTTAACAGAGGCTAACGTGGTATATAAAGAGCCTAAAGATATTAAACTCAAAACATTAATGTTTTGACACCTTATCCAAGTTTGAATAAATTGTAAACTATTTAAAAATGACATGTAAATTATCCTAAAATACGTTATAATGTTCTTAGTGATTAATAAAGACGGGAGAAAATAATGGCTAAGAAAGCAGTATTTATGGTTATAAATAAAAGTAATAATAAAAAATATGTTGGTATTAGTGTAGATATAGATGCTGAATGGTTTAATATGAAACGAGATTTCAAAAGTGGTCTTGGTATTCGTAAAATGAAAGAGGATTTTGAATATTATGGGGAAAATTCATTTGAATTCGAAATAATGTTAGAATCTGAACTAGATAGTGAACTTAATAGAAGAGAAAGTGAATTAGCTTATGAATATGATGTCTGGGCTAGAGGTTATAATTCAGAGTCACTACTAAATTATAGAACAATGTCTGATGAAAAGTTAGCTATGGAAAAGTTGAAGTTATATAAGTTTATTGAAAGTATTGATGATGGTAAGTATATGTTTAAAGATCTTCTTCAAATACTTAATTTAGATAAAAATAATTTGCAAATTTTATTAAGAGAAATAACTGCTGATGAGATGCAGTATTTTAAAAAGAAAATCATCCTTCGAAACAAAGAGGCTGGTATAGGAAAAATGTATATTCAAGTAAAAAGTTTTTAAAATTGTATTGACAAATTATCTGTATATGATATCATATATTTTGTCGCTAAGGAGGGGTTCCCGAGTGGCCAAAGGGGGCAGACTGTAAATCTGTTGTCTACGACTTCGAAGGTTCGAATCCTTCTCCCTCCATTATAATTACTTTAAGTAAAAGTAATTATAGCTAAATCTTCGATCTTACCAGTTCAGAAGATTTAGAATACTTATAAGCTTGTCTTATATGCCCGAGTGGCGGAACTGGTAGACGCACAGGACTTAAAATCCTGCGATGTAACAATCGTGCCGGTTCGATTCCGGCCTCGGGCATTTTGTTTTTAGATTGTATTTAACGCATACTACGGCTTCACACTGCGTTGTCGACTGCGGTTACGCACATTAGTGCGCGCCCTTGACTCCGCCTGGGTTCATTGTATTATACGTCAACTACAAGCTAAAAACGTTTGGATGGTGGCGGGCTCGTTTAGCATGGAATGCTAAACATCGAGAAGTTGGATGTGGGGTGGCTCGTTTAGCATGGAATGCTAAACATCGAAGAAGTTGGATGGAGAGTACAACA
>JAOZKH010000085.1 GCA_029935405.1 Vallitaleaceae bacterium
CGTCTGTATCTGCTTTTATGTTTTGTATTCTATAATAATCCATTATTCCAAGCTGACCTTTTCTAAAAGCTTCTGAAATAGCAAGTGGTATTTCTGCCTCTGCTTCAACAACTTTAGCACGCATTTCCTCAACTAGCGCTTTCATTTCTTGTTCCTGAGCAATAGCAATTGCACGTCTTTCTTCTGCTTTTGCTTGAGCTATTTCTTTATCCGCTTCAGCTTGTTCTATTTGAAGCCTTGCACCAATATTCTTACCAAGATCAATATCAGCAATATCAATTGATAAAATCTCAAATGCAGTACCTGAATCTAAGCCTTTGCCAAGAACTCGCTCTGAAATCATATCTGGATTTTCAAGAACTTCTTTATGGCTTTCCGAACTACCAACAGTTGTTACAATACCTTCTCCAACTCTTGCAATAATTGTTTCCTCACCTGCACCACCTACAAGTCTTTCAAGGTTTGCTCTTACTGTCACTCTAGCAAGGGCTTTAACTTCGATACCGTTTTTAGCTACGGCAATAACTAAAGGTGTTTCAATGATTTTTGGCTTTACACTCATCTTAACTGCTTCTAATACATCACGACCTGCAAGATCAATCGCTGTTGCACTTTCAAAGCTTAACTCAAGTTTTGCTTTATGTGCTGCAATAACTGCATCAACAACTCTTCCAGGACGTCCTCCTGCAAGTAAGTGAGCTTCTATTTCTTTAACAGGTATAGTAATTCCTGCTTTTGTAGCTCTAATCAAAGGATTTATAACCCTAGCTGGTTTAACATTTCTAAGTCTCATTCCTATAAGATCGATAATACTCACCTTTGCATTTGCTGTAACTGCTGCTACCCATAATCTAATTGGTACAAAACTGAAAAATACAGCTAAGACTAAAACAATAATTCCAACGAGTATGAGCGAACTTATTTGGGAACCAAATCCACTATTTAAGAATACTAAATTATTTAACATAACAATCCTCCAATCAAAACACTAGTTTTATTTATAAGTTCCAAATTTATTGTTTTCTAGTTTTTAGTCTTTACAATGATTTTTTTTCCTTTTATTTCCTCTACTGTAACAGTTGTACCTTTTTCAATGAAATTACCACGCGTTAGAACATCTAACCTAACACCCTCAAAGTCAGCTGTTCCCGATGGGCGAAGAGGTGTTAATGCAACTCCTGTTTTACCAACAAAAAATTCTAACTTTTCATTAGGTCCTATATCTTCTATTGCTTCTTTAAGCACTAAAGGACTTTTAACAGAAGACATGAATCTATATGCAATATACATTAAAATAATTGAAACAACTAAAATCATTGAAAACATAAGCAAACCACCTACGAATGTTTTAGCTGTAAACACAACACCTGCAAGTATTGAGACAACACCAATTAAACCTGTTATTCCAAAACTAGGAATAAATATTTCAGCTACTAAGAGTATGATACCAATTGCAATAAGAATTATAGCTATAGAATCCATAAATTTTCTCCTTTCTATTTTGTAAAAAACATTTTTATCAAATAATGATTTTATCAAGTAACTTATAATGTCATCTTACGCTTATGAATTAATAAATCAATGGGTATTGACTGTAAGCCACACTATTGCGTCCCAAATGTCATAAGAAATTTGTTTATTTTTTCAGCGTAATATGGAAACAAACATCCCCTTCTTGCTCAAGCACAATACTATGACCCTCATCTTCAAGAAGTTTACGCACAATATACAGCCCCATGCCATGATCTGCTTTATCCTTTTTGGAACTTATACCTGCTTCGAATATTTTATTAACCATCTTTTCTGGCACAAAAGCTCCATTATTACGAACTCTAATTTCAATTACTGTTATCGCTTCATATATCTGAATCGTTAAAACTTTTTTAGATATATTTACATTTGATAGTGCCTCAAAGCCATTATCTATTAGATTACCTAATATTCTACAAAACTCCCACTCTCCTATTGGTATATCTTCTAATTGAGATTTTAATATAAGGTCAAAGTGTATTCCCTTTTTCTCAGCTTCATTTGCCTTTGCCTGTAATAAGGCATTAACTGAAACGCTTTTTGTTTTTATACGATTTCCCACTTTAATTATATCTCCATATAAATGATTAAGATACGTTCTTGTTTCTTCATATTCTTCTAATTCCATAAGACTATATAATACTTGAATATGATTAAGAAAATCATGCCTTTGAGCACGAAGATCTCTATTAAGTTTTATAATATTTATAATCGAATCTTCTCTTCCGTATGCCTCTGCTTGTATTTTTCTAAAAAATTTCCTATCTTTACTAAGAATAATTCCATTTATTAATATCATTAGTAAAACAAATCCTAAAACTAGTGATGGCGATACATATAGTTCACCACCAAAAATTCCCTTTGACAATCCAAGATAATATAATAAGGCAACGAAAACTAATAAAAATTGAAACACATAAAATATCCCTGAATTTACTCTTAGTTTTTGTAACCTATCTTTAAACTTTTTTTCCACGATATTCACCTCTTCATTTAGTAAAGAATCCACAATGCAAAACGAGACAAAGCCTCTCCTTCTACTATAACATTTGCACTACTGTTTTATCTATAGTATACTTAAAAAAAGTTATTTCTACTAAAAATATTCTATCAGGAGGCAACAATGGCTAATAATTTAATGATTATTTCTATAGATGCATTAAATGCAAAGGATTATGACTATATTAAAGACTTATCTATCTTTAAAACATTTATCGAAAATGGAAGTGTTGTGAAATCGGTTAATTCTGTTTATCCAACACTTACATACTGTTGCCATACATCTATTGTTACAGGTACTTATCCTGATAAACATGGAATATTTCATAATGAACTATATGATCCAAGTAGATATATGATTCAAAATTGGTATTGGCACTCAAAACATATTAAGGTGCCTACTATTTTTGATTTAGCAAAACAAAAAGGTCTTAAATCCGCTGCTTTATTGTGGCCAGTTACAGCAGGTAATAAGTCTATTCAATATAACGTTCCTGAAATATGGTCAGATACTGGAGAAAGTTCATCAAGCCTCTTTCTTAAAAACGGAAGTCTTAAACTTTTATCTACCGTGCTAAAACATAGCAATAAACTAGATGGCAAAAAACAACCTAATGTTGATAATTTCACTGAAGCAATTGCTCTTGATTTAATCGGCAATAAGAAGATTGATCTATTTGTAATTCACTTAACCGAATTAGATGTTGCAAGACACCAAAACGGTGTTTTTTCTAAAGAGGCCTATGATACATTAACTATAGTTAATAATAGACTTACTAATCTAATTAATCGTACTAAAGAAACTGGCACTTATGATAACACTAACTTTATTCTTCTTGGAGATCACGGTGGTAATGATTTTGATAAGTTAATACTATTAAATAGTTTATTTGTCAAAGAAGGTTTAATAGAGGTTAATGCAGAAAATGAAATTATTAATTGGGATGCATATACAAGTAGTGCTGGTGGAAGTGTTCATGTTCACTTAAAAACTGCAAGTGATTCTCAAATTTATAAACAAGTTAAAAAAATCCTTAGGAAGATATCAGAAATGCCTGATTCACCTGTTAAGGAATTCTATACACGAGAAGATACCAAAGCAAAGCATCATTTATTTGGCACTTTTTCTTTTGTACTTGAGGCCAAAGATGGATATGTCTTTAGAAACAATATTGAAGACGAATGGATTGTGAGTACAAAAGGGCGTCAAGAAGTATATTGTTGTGACCATGGTTTTAATCCAGAGCATTCTAATCTTAAAACTATGCTTTTAGCTATGGGGCCAGATATTAAAAGCGGTGTAGTGGTAGATAGCTGTTCTTTAGTAGACGAAGGTCCAACAATTGCAAAACTGTTAGACCTTAATTTATCTAATATTGATGGTAGATGTTTATCTGAAATTTTGAAGTAACGCCATTTACTCTTACTTACTTTAGTAAGTCTAATAAATAATCACGATTTCTTCTAGCTTCCTGTTTTAATTCGTCTACTCTAAATGTCATCTTACTAATTACGGTTTCTCGATTAGATTCAATTTCATCTATCATATCCATTATTTTCTCAACATGGATATGTCGCATATCTTCTACAAAGGGAATGTCAAGTTCCTTTGCATAATATTCAACTTTTGGATCGTAATTAAAACCGATAAGTGGAACTTGTTTAAGCGCGCCATAGATAAGACCATGTAAACGCATACTCATAATCAAATATAAATCTCCCATAAAAGCAATTAACTTTTCTTCATGATAACGATGTTCTATAATTTTTGCATTATGTTTCATTTTCTTCATAATCTCAAAAGCAACTATTAAATCTGCAGGGTATTTCATAGGAATAAACACAATATTATAATCATAAACTTCAATTATTTTATCACAAACTTTAGCCATCTTACGAACATAACTGTCCTCGTGACTCCAACTTCTAAAAAGGACACCAATAATTGGTTTATCCTTTGAAATATTCTCAACTTCATATATGTCATTAACATTTACATTTTTATCTAGCTCAAGGTTAAAAACAGGATCAGCAGTAATCTCAATAATTGGTTTTTTCACTTTTAGTTTATTAAGAATTTCTTTAGACAAATGTTCTCTAAGAGTAATAACTTCAACTCTGTTTAATGTATAGGATGTAATTGGTCTATTGAACCATTTGTTAATTGGCCCTATCCCATTACCATATAACATTACTGGTTTACGAAAAAACCTAGCAAACCATAGTATAGCTAAATAATAATACAAAGACCTAGTAGATGTTAAGTCCTGAATCAGGCTTCCTCCACCCATTACAACTACATCCGATTTACGTATTTCGCTAATAACGGCTTTAAGGCTAAAACGATTAACCGAGTTTACGTTATATTCTCTCTTAGTAAGTTTAGGTTGATTTGACAAAACTGTAATAGTTGTTTCAATATTTAGTTGTCTAATATCGTGACAAATAGAATGTAAAATCGCATCATCTCCCGAATTTTGATATCCATAATACCCAGCAACTAAAATATTTTTCATCGCGCCCTCCGTTTATCAATCTTATTCATTGCGACAAGTATCCCAATATACGTCCAAAAATATACAAGGGAAAATGGAGATTCAAAAATATTCTCAACGCCATTATGTACCAAAAGCCCAACAGCTCCTGAAAAAATTCCAATCATAATTATTCTGTACCTTTTATCTAACGTACCTCTTATATATACAAACATATTCCATAATGTAGACAGTAATAGCATTGCATAAGCTGCTAATCCTACAACACCTGCTTCAGTTAAAGTTTTTAAATAATAATTATCCATATAAAATGGGGACAATCCATGATTAGTTGCTACTGCACCACCAAATCTACCTACTCCAAGACCAAACATTTTACTCTCACTCCATTGTTCAAATGCATAATTCCATCGATATAATCTACCACCTGTTGAAGCCTTAGAAATATATTCTTTTGTAAACATATGATAAATTCTATTCCAAATAGAATTCACAGACATAACAACTGCCATTAGTAATGTGGCTATACTTATAATCATTTTTTTTGCAATAAACAAAAACATAACTATAATACCTATAAACGCTGCAAACCAAGCACCTCTTGAAAATGTAAATATAAGTCCTAATCCCATAAACAAAGTCGCTACAAGATATAATAGTTTCTTAAGAATATCCTTCTCTGTTAAAAACATTCCAAAACCAACTGGAATATTAAGAACCATTAAACTACCTAATGCATTAGGGCCACCAGCGATAGAATAAGCTCTTGTTTCAAGAGTTTCCGAGCTATCCACCCAATTTCCTAGCATCTCTGCGCCTGTTAAATATTGATAAGTTCCATGTGCTCCTAATATTCCTACACTAATAACCACTAAGAATAACACGCGCTCAAGAACTGTTTCACTATCTAGTAGTTGAACTATCAGAAAATACCAGATCATATACTGAGTAACTGCTCTTAATCCTTCAATTCCTATTCCTATTTCAGGTGAATATACAAACGTTACACTCATATATATTAATATAAAACTTAGTAGTGGAATATCGATACTTGTAAACACATACTTTTTATTAATAAAAATTCTTCGAATAATAATACACCCAATAAAGATAATTATTAATAATTCATCCCACACACTTGAAATTCCACCAACATAGCTTCTGATAAAACGATCAAGAAACACGTATAAAATCAATAGGTATACAAGATTAAATTGTATAATAATGCTATATATATAACTACCTTTTAACCATTCGTGAATTCTCAGGCCATTAGTTACTAAAATGCTTTGATAAATTTTTTTTTGAAATTTATCTAGTAATTTATCTAACAATTTCGAAAACCAATTAACTACTCTAAATAATTTAGTTTTTGTTACACTTTCTCCTTGTGGTTTGTAGGTAGTATATATATTTGGCGTAAAAAGCGTAGCTTTAATTGCCCAGCCGGATAATGACTGAATTAAATTGTAGAAAAAACTATTAAGGATACTTTTCCTTAATTTATCTAATATTTTACTCATCTTTTACCACCTTATTCAAGAATTTCTATTTTGCTAATAATCCCTGAAAGATTACAAGTTTCTGTTACAATAAAATGTGGTAATCCTTCTCTTATTTCTTGTCTTCCTACGCTATATATAGGATTTTTGTATTCCCCTGTTGCCTCTATTAACACAATAGCTCTTTTAAATTTTGGGTCAACATTTGTAATTACATCACCATTGTTATCTACAATAGTTGTTACAGCATCCACTATTTCAACTGCAACAATAGTTCCTTTTAGTTCTCGTTTATCTTCTGCAATAACATCTCCTACTCTAAGGTTACTAAAGTAAGCCGTTTCATATGCCATAGTTGTTACTTCATATTTTAGTTGTGCTGATGATCCTGTATTAAAATCAATAATTTCTGTACCAGAAAACCTTCCGATCGCAGTAATAATAACAGCTATAGCTGCAAAAATAATAATAATATCAAGAATATGAACTTTACCTAATAATTTACCGTCTTTCATAATTCTTCTCCCTATTCTTTCACTTCTAATATTTGAACAACATAACCAAAAGCTTCAAATGTGTCGGTTTTTATATAATAATTTGAGCCGGCTTTTATTTCCTGACCACCTAAATCTACATAAGGTCCATATTTATTAGCTTTTCCTTGGATTGTTACTGTGATTTTACTTAATTCTTCTATTTCAATTTCTATTAGTTCGCCATCAATAGCTACAACCTCTGTAGATTTTGATATTTGAATATCTTGTATTTTTCCATCTTGGAACACTCCATTTGAAACTAAGATATCTCCAACTTTTAATTGTTGAACCGCATCGTTTTGTAAATTATCTGCTTCTGCAACAAATGTGATTTCTACCTTATTACTCGAACCTACAGCCGTATCTCCATTAGCTTTTGTAAAATACCAAAATGCACCTGCAATAACAACTACTACCCCTATTATAATTATTACATCAATAAAATTAATTTTTTTCTTCATTAGTAATCCCTTTCTTGATTATAAAGTATCTTTTTAATATCATATACCTTCAAAACAATAATTATTATCATATACGATAATACACCAATTAATACTCTCGCTGCTAGTAAAGGCATTGGTGATAAATTCAGCATTCCACTTAATACTACGGCAATAATCATTACTAAATTTGCAATGATTATTGAAATGATTTCTCTTATATTTAAGCCATAATGTATCTCTTTTTTTCTATTGATTATACATATCAAAAAATATATTACAAATGAAAAGGAAGTTGTTACGGCTGCCGCTATAAATCCGTATATCGGTATGAAAATAAAATTGAACACTAAGTTAACAAAAGCTGCTATAATACTATTTTTAAAAATCGGCTTTGTATTACCATTTAATTCCCATTCTTTATTTGCATATTCTGCTAATCCTAGGAAAAACATACCAATAGCGACAAATCCTATAACACTGTAACCTTGCGCATATTTTTCTGATATAAAAGCTTCTCCTATTGTTTTTGACAATAACACCATTCCAGTTGTTGCAGGCAATGCAATAAACAAAAAATTCTTAATACCTGAAGCTAATATTTCTTCAGTTCTTATAATATCTTTATCTTTCCAAGCTGTTAAAAGTCTTGGATAAAACCCTCTTGAAAGTCCATAGCTAATCATTAAAAACGCAGCAGATGCTAAGGAATAATTCGGAGTGTATAATCCTACTTCACTTTTTGAATAGAAAAATCTTATTATATAACGATCTGAAACATTTAATACATACATTGTAAGCGTCAATCCAATAAGCGGAAATCCATAATTAAAAAACTCTCTGAATTTTGCTTTATTTACTGCAGAACTTTTAAAATATTTATAAGGTTTAACGGTTACAAATGCAATAAGCCCCATAACTAAGTCAACAAGTCCATGTCCTATGAACAGAATATATATTAGCGGTACTGACAGTTTATATAATGTAAATACTAGAATGGGCTTTAAAACAGCAGAAAGAACAACAATTATTACATTCATCAATCTTCTATCTATATACAAAAGTAAATGTGTATAAAACTGAGTTAACGCATATCCACCAAAAAATAAAATATATGTCAAAAGTAAAATTTTGTCATATTCAAAAGCAATGATTAAACCACTTCCAAAAGTAATATATATTAATATCAAACATGCAAGAACAATACCTTGAAGAGCTAGCACATTAGAATAAAAATTCTCTTTGTCTGTAATTGTTTTTTGCTCTTTTACATATCTTATCGCTACAAATACAAACCATCCAATAGATAACAGATAAATAATCATCATAGTATTATTTACAATACCATAATTACCATATGCATCTATCGTCAATAAATACGAATACATAGAAAGACTAATAATTCCAAATATTCCTTCAATTATTTTAAAGGGTAAGTATCCCATTCCTGAATTTAATACTCTTCTAAATACATTCTTCATTAATTTCCATACTTTCTATATAACTGTATATGTCGTGTTAATAAGTATCATATTATAATAATTACTTTGACAAGTCGTCGAAAATTGCTGCTAATTTAGACGTTAACTGTCTTCTATGATACTTATTAATAGCAGAGTAGTTTAGTTCCCTAATCAAATCTTTACTAATCCATCTGTTATATAATTCAAGAACTCCTGCTTCAATTTCTTCAACACTTGATGTTTCACATATTACTCCTGCTTTTGTTTCTCCAATAATATCAGCTGCAGCACCTACTCTAGGTACAACCCCAATAATTGGGCGATTACAATTAATATACTCAAAAATCTTACCTGATGCAAAGTTTTTAGCACCTTTTCCTTCACCAATCAATAGTAACAACACGTCAGATTCTGTTAACGCTTGAATCGCTTCCTTATGAGGTAGATAATCTTCCATCGTCACAATATCTTTAAGGTTACAATTACTAATATATCCTTTAATTCTATTAATATCCATATCTCCAATTAATCTGATTTTGATTACTGATTTATCCATCAATCCTTTTTCAAATAAATTACTAATAGCTTTAAAAAACTTTTCAGGCTTTCTCCTACCATACATCGCCCCTGCATAAGTGATTTTAAAATCATCACGGTAAACATAATTGGTATCAAATTTTTCAAAATCAGTGTCATCAAATCCATTTGTGATAACATGGCTTTTTCCTTCAAGTTGTTTATAGTCTTCCAAAAAATTATCAAGCATAAAACTTGTATTAGTAATAAATCCATCACACATATCAATAACTTCTGTTTCCATTTTTTTCTCTTTATTGCTTCTATAATTCGAATAATTCATATCAATAATATAAGGATTCTTCGTCCATTCGTCTCTAAAATCCACAACCCACGTTAACTTTGGAAACCTTTTTTTGAGTTTCATTCCTAGTAAATGGTCGCTATATGGAAATGATGTAGAATAAA
>JAOZKH010000086.1 GCA_029935405.1 Vallitaleaceae bacterium
TCATATACATCGCCATTAGAATCTGTATAAGTTCCTTGACCACTATATAAATCATCTTTGAATCCGCCCACATATACATCGCCATTAACATCTGTATAAGTTCCTTGACCATCGAATAAGTCATTTTTGAATTCACCCACATATATACTGCCATCAGCATATATATAAGTTCCTTGACCATCAAATAAATCATCTTTGAATTCACCTGCATATGAATTGCCATCAATATAAGTAGCGGTTCCTTGGCCATTTAATAAATCATCTTTGAATTCACCCTCGTATACATCGCCATTAGGATATGTATAAGTTCCTTGACCATTGAAGTGATTATCTATGAAGTCACCTGTATATGTACTGTTATCAGCATATGTATAAGTTCCATAACCATTGAATAAATCATCTTTGAATTCACCTGCATATGAATTACCGTTAGCAAATGTAACAGTTCCTTGACCATTGAACAAATCATCTTTGAATTCACCTATATATACATTTCCGTCAGCATAGGTAGCAGTTCCTTGACCATTGAATAAATCATCTTTGAATTCACCTATATATATATCGCCATTAGCATATGTATAAGTTCCTTGACCATTGAATAAATCATCTTTGAATTCACCTACATATACATCACCATTATCAAATGTATAAGTTCCTTGACCATTCATTTCTGATTGGCATCCACTCATTGCTATTAAACTTAGACTTAATAATATGAATATTATACTTTTTTTCATAATTATCCTCCTTTTTCTTTCTAACTTTCTTTCCGTAAACAACCGCAAGCGGACGAGGCGTAGCCTCTTTGTTTCTTGATACAGGAAAATTCCCTATTTGAATTTTATTATACCAAATCTCTGGCTAGCTGGCTAGCAACATTTGGGTTTTGGAATCTTTCTCACCATTAATAATTATTATGTTATACTATGGTTAAAGTGTCAAAACTATATAGTTGAACTTTCTACCACTATATGTATGCTTGGAGTATTCAACCGAGTACTACATATAGTGGTAGAATTAGAGAAACTTAGTTTTGACACCTTAATCACTATTAATATACGTGATTTATTGCATTATTTATACACTTGAAGATAGAAAATCCATATAAAAATATTGATTGGAAAGATTGTATGATTAAGAAAATAGAAGTTCGTGGAACAAAATACCATGAAGTTATTGATTATTTTGAAAAATATTGTGAGCACTATAATGATAATCACTTCACATCTACAGGGTTAACCGTAACCGTTGATGATGAAGGATTAATTAGTATAGGAAAACTGTTCTTTCCAAGAATATTTATAACTTTTGAAGGTGATGATAAAATTACCGCTGAGACACTTAGAATATTTCGGTTACGTTTTTTATCTATGGGAGGATAATAAAAAAGAAGAGAAAGTCAGGAAAGTATTATACTTAAACTCATTATACATTAATCCATTACAAAAAAAGGAGATTAAGATGGAAAAAATATTAAGATATACTGTAGATTCAGAAGATGTTTTTGAACATATTATTAAAGAAGATGCCTTTGAATATAACCATGTTGTAATTAAACCACATTTTACATTCCCAGCACATCCTACTGATGCAAATGTTATCATAACAGTTATAAAAGGTGAACTATCAATAAAACTTGAAAATCAAGCGGTTCAAATATTTGTAAAAGGACAGGTGATTACAGCGGATCAGGGAACAATGTCAGAACTTAGTAACAATATGGATAAGCCTTGTGAATTATTTGTTATCAAGAGACGTGATTTAATGCTAGACGCATAAGAATAAAACTATTAATAAAGAAAACTATTAATAAAGAAAACCTGTTAGGCTAATGAATACAAGGACTAATGGGTTTTTCGTTATGCAAAAATATAATAGAGAATAACAAAATTTGTTAAAAGTATATAAAAACTGTTGACAAATGATTCAAAAGTTATTAGAATGTATGTAAGTGGTTGCTTACACGTTGAACGATGGTATCTACATTATACAAATTTGGAGGAATTAAAATGAGATTAGATGGTAAAGTTGCGGTTGTAACTGGTGGAGCAAAAGGATTAGGAAAAGCAATTACACTTCGCTTTGTAGAAGAAGGAGCTAAAGTTATTGCAGTTGATTTGAATTTACCTGAATACGATGAAGAACAAGTAGAAGGATATGCACTAGACATAACCGACCGTGATGGATGTAAAAAGCTTTATGACTATATCAAAGATAAGTATGAAAAAATTGATATTCTTGTAAACAATGCAGGAATAACAAAAGATGCACTTCTAAGTAAAATGACTGATGATATGTGGGATAGTGTTATTAATGTAAATTTAAATGGAGTTTATAATATGACTAAACATATTGGTACTGATATGGTAACGGAAGGATATGGTTCGATTATCAATATAGCTTCTGTTGTAGGTGAGTTTGGAAATGTAGGACAGTCGAATTACTCAGCAACAAAATCGGCATTATATGGACTTAGTAAAACATGGGCAAAAGAATTTGCCAGAAAAGGTGCTAATGTTAGAGTAAATACTATTTCACCAGGATATATAATGACAGATATTCTTAAAACTGTTCCAGATGATTTGTTAGATAAATTTGCAAGTATGACTATGTTGAAACGATTGGGTCAACCAGAGGAAATTGCAAATGTTGCGCTGTTTTTGGCAAGTGATGAAGCATCTTATGTAACAGGACATAACTTATCAGCCAATGGCGGTATGAGACTTTAGTAGTATGAGACTTTAGAGGTGAAAGATGAATGAAATTGGAATTGCAGGTATAGGTGTTTATATTCCACTAGAAAGAATGAATGCAGAAGAGATATCAGAAAAAACAAACGGCATTTGGAGCAGTGATGCAATTAGAGAAAAACTAGGTATTATTGAAAAGTCAATTCCTGGAAAAAACGACGGAACACAGGAAATGGCAGTAAGGGCGGCAGAAAAAGCGTTAGACAACTGTGATGTTCAACCGGACGATATTGATGTTGTGTTGTGTATGGGAGAAGAATGGAAAGAGTATCCGCTAACAACTTCAGCGCTTTATATACAAGACAAAATTGGAGCGGTTAATGCATGGGGAATTGATATTCAAAACCGTTGTTGTACTACTGTTTCAGCCATTAAAATTGCTAAAGATATGTTAATCGCTGATGAAGATATTAAAGTAATTATTGTAGTTGGAGGTTACAGAAATGGTGACTTTGTTGACTATAGCGATAAAAATATGTCCATGATGTACAATCTTTCAGCAGGTGCAGGAGCACTGATTTTAAAAAAAGGAATCAAGAAAAATCTTTTGCTCGGAAGCCATATTATTGCAGATGGATCGATGTCAAGAGATGCAGGTGTTTACTTTGGAGGTATTAATCATCCGATAAGCAAATATAATATAGATGAAGCGAATAAGTCATTAAGATTATTTAGACCTAAGGAAATGAAAGACAGACTTAATGAAGTTTCAATGAATAATTGGATGAATTGTATTCATAAAGCACTGGAAAAATCTGATTTAAAAGTAAAAGATATTGATTATGTGGCAATTCTTCATATAAAACGATCAATGCATGATTATATGTTAGATGAATTGGGTTTAGATAAAGATCAGAGTATTTACCTTGAAAACTATGGACATATAGGACAAGTGGATCAGATACTATCACTAAAACTAGGTTTAGAACAAGGTAAAGTCAAAGAAGGTTCTAATGTGTTGATGATTGCAGCAGGGATAGGATATGTGTGGGCTGCTAATGTAATAAGATGGGGAGGCAAATGATGTCGACGTTAATACAATTATTATTTTCAAGTATTTAAGAGGAGGTGTATACGTGCTTGCTTCCTTAGGAACATTAAGTGGTGGCGAATAACAAATTATGTCTATGTATTGGAGGTGAGGCGAATAAGTATTTAAGACAAGGCAGAAGATTTCTTCGTAGAAGGACTTAAAAGAGTAGATAGAGATCTTACTTGGGAAAGTTATATGGATGGGATGCGTTTATTGAATTTAAAGCAATTGATGATATTATAAAGTAAAAGAGGTTTTGTTATGATTTATAGAGAGAAATTAATCACAGTTGAAAAAGCCCTCTCTTTAGTCAAGTCCGGTGATACTATAGTCACCGGTTTGGCTGCTTCAGAAGGTCGGGCGTTTCTTGGACAATTACATACTATATCAGATAAGGTAACAAAAGTGAATGTTGTAAATTGCTTGCCTATGTTACAGGCGGAATACTTTACAAATGCAAAATATCAACATGCATTTAGCGTTGATGGATGGTTTTTTACTGGACCGTTAAGAAAAGCACAAAAGACAGGTGAAGTATCATTCATTCCTAATCACTTACATCTTGCAGGTGTAGATCGATTAGCATATGAAAAACCTAATATTTATATAGGTAATGCGACTAAACCGGATCAACATGGATATGTATCATTGTCATTAAGTAATGTATATGAAAAACGTATGATTGAAGTAGCAGACATTGTAATACTTGAGATAAACGACAAACTACCAAGAACATTTGGAGATATGGAAGTTCATATTAGTGATATAGACTATTTAATTGAAGTTGATTATGAGATTCCTACGTTGATAGATGCAAAACCTAATATGTTAGATAAAATTATTGGAAAAAGCATTGCAGAGCATATCAATGATGGAGATTGTATTCAATTAGGTATCGGTGGCATTCCAAATGCTGTAGCTGAATCACTGTATAACAAAAAAGATTTGGGAATTCATACTGAAATGTTGACTTCGGGTATGGTGAATTTAATTAAAGCAGGTGTTGTTACAGGAAAACGTAAAAATATTAATAAAGGCAAAATCGTAGCTACTTTTGCACTTGGTAATAAAAAATTATATGATTTTCTTGATAATAATCCTTCTGTTGAGTTGCGTGGTGGTAATTATGTTAATGATCCATGTGTTATTGGGTTAAATGATAATCAGGTTTCAATTAATACAACAATCGAAGTTGATCTTACAGGACAATGCTGTTCAGAATCTATTGGACCAGTTCAGTACAGTGGAACAGGTGGCCAAGCGGACACGGCTATTGGAGCTCAACGAGCTATAAATGGACGTTCATTCATTGCACTTTATTCAACAACAATGGTGCGAAACAAAGTAACAGGTGAGAGAGAAAGAATTTCTAAAATTGTACCAATGTTAAAGCAAGGAGCAGCAGTAACCTTGTCAAGAAATGATGTTGATATGGTAGTTACTGAATACGGAATAGCACATTTAAAAGGGACTTCAATCAGAGACAGAGTTGAGAGACTTATCGCTATTGCACACCCTGATTATAGAGAAAAGTTGATGGAAGATGCAAGAGAAATAGGATACATCAATTAGAGTATCAGTGTGGAAAGGGTTTTTAAGATGTCTTATTTAACGCTAAATAATAAACAAATATATTATGAAGTACATGGAGAAGGTAGGCCTTTAATCATTCTAAATGGAATCATGATGAGTACAAGTAGTTGGCATATGTTCATACCTGATTTCAAAGCATACCAATTAATTCTAATTGATTTTTTTGATCAAGGTAGGTCAGATTCTATAGATGAATCATATACACATCAGTTACAAATCCAGGTTGTGGAAGCAGTTGTTAATACACTTGAGCTTAAAGATATAACTTTGGTTGGAATTTCTTATGGAGCTGAAATAGCACTTCAATATGCGCTTATTAATCAAAATCGCCTTAAAAATCTTGTAATTTATAATGGAACAGCAAAAACGTCGTATTGGTTAAAAGATATTGGAATTGCCTGGCAATTAGCTGCAAGGACGAATAATGGAAATTTATTTTACCATGTGGCAATTCCATATGTATATTCTTCCGGATATTATTCTGATAATGAAGAATGGTTTAAAAAACGTAAAGATCAATTGATGGAAATTTTCACACCACAGTTTTTACGTCGTATGGACAGATTGATTGAATCATCAAGGGATTATGACATTAAAGATAGTTTAGATGCATTGACAATTCCAACATGGATTGTTGCAGGCGATAGCGACTATATTACACCAATAGGTGAAAGCAGAATTTTACATAATAGTATTAAGCAAAGTGTTTTTATTACATTAAATAACTGCGGGCATGCATCCATGTATGAAAAACCTAAAGAGTTCGTAAGATTTATTAAAGAAACAAGTAGGTAATACAACTAGTATATAGTATAATAGCAATTGAAAGTGAGGGAGCATATGTCAAAAAAAGAAGAAACAAGAGAAAAAATAATGAATATCGCTCTAAAATTATTTTCAGAACAGGGGTATTATTCTACCACAACAAAAGAGATAGCAAAACAGGCGAATATTAATGAAATAACACTCTTTAGACATTTTGGAACTAAAGAAAATCTTTTTCAAGATACTACGGATGTATATGTGCACAATATTGATATAAAAAGTGAAATCAATAGGCTAATTAAACAGGATTTTGAAGAAAGCATTGTTGAGATTGCAAGAGATTATTTGGAATTTTGCTTTAAAAATAAGCAAATTTACAAAATACAAATGAGACTTAAAGATGATGAAAGTAGCTTTGTAAGATTAAAACTTTCAAGAGAGTTTGTATCTGAATTAGAATTGTATTTTGACCATTTGATTGCTGATAAAATTATTTGTGGTGATTCTCACATGATGGCTGTATCATTAATTGATTCAATACTTGGAGCCTTTACAATTTACGTATTAACCGATAACACATTTACATCAATTCCTATTGAGGATTTAGTAGAAGAACATGCATTGCAGTTTGCAAATTATTATAAGGTTAAATAAGATAACATTTATCGCTTAGTATTAACTGATAACTTGTATTAGGTATTTAACGACATGGAGGCATTATGAATAAAGTATATGTAATAGAAGCAAAGAGAAGTGCAATTGGAACATTCTTAGGAACTTTAGCGACAACACATCCTTCAGAACTTGGCGGACAATTAGTAAGTAAGATGTTAGATAATATACCAATTAATCCTTCGGATATTGACGAAGTAATTGTTGGAACCGTTTTACCTGCAGGTCAAGGTCAAGGTCTTGCAAGACAAGTATCGATTAAAGGTGGTATTCCTGTTGAAGTGCCAGCTTATGGCGTAAATATGGTATGTGGAAGTGGTATGAAAGCTGTAATGAATGGTTATGCCGAGATAAAAGCTGGAATAAGCAATTTAATTCTTGCTGGTGGTGTGGAAACAATGTCCTTAACTCCTTTTATCACTCCAGGATCCATACGTATGGGTAATAAATTAGGTGATATCAAAAATCAAGACGGCATATTAATAGATGCATTAACTGATGTTTTTAATAATTACCATATGGGAGTTACTGCAGAAAACATCGCAGTGAAACACAGCATTTCAAGAGAAGAACAAGATGAATTTGCAATAGAATCTCAAAAGCGAGCGATTGAGGCGATTGATAGTGGTAAATTTATAGATGAAATTATTCCGATAGAAGTTAAAAAACGTAGAGAATCCATTGTTTTTGACACTGATGAGTATGCAAATCGTACATCAAACATTGAAAAACTTGCAAAACTCAGAACTGTTTTCAAAAAAGATGGCACAGTTACAGCAGGAAATGCTTCAGGAATTAATGATGGAGCAAGTATGATGTTATTAGCATCAGAAGAATTTGTCAAAGAGCATAAACTGACACCAATAGCTGAAATTATTGGTATCGGACAAGGCGGTGTTGACCCATCTGTGATGGGACTTGGACCTGTTCCGGCGATAGCTGATGTATTATGTCGTACTGGTATGAAGTTTGAGGATATGGAACTTGTAGAACTTAATGAAGCATTCGCGGCTCAATCAATTGGAGTAGTTACAGAGCTTTGTGAAGCTTACGGAGTAGACAAAAAAGATCTTTTAGCAAAAACTAATGTGAATGGTGGAGCAATTGCTCTTGGACACCCGGTAGGTGTATCAGGAAACAGAATAATGGTTACATTAATTCATGAAATGAAGAAACGTACTTTGACATACGGTTTAGCAGCATTATGCATAGGTGGTGGCATGGGAACTGCCGTGATACTTAAAAATATATAGAAATAGTCAAAAAAGTTTAAGGAGATGATATCATGTTTGAAGAACTAAAAAACAATTTATTAACAAATGGAGAAACTATTACTTATCGTGATTCAGAAACCGTAACAGATAAAGAGGTATTAGTATTAATACATGGAAATATGTCTTCAAGTTTTCATTTTAATCAAGTGTTTGAAAAATTTAGTGATGACTATCGAATTATTGCTCCTGACATGCGTGGATTTGGTGGCTCAAGTTATATTACTCCTTTTAATTCGCTAAGGGAGTTAGCTAATGACATTGGTGAACTGTTGAAAAATTTGTCGATTTCAAAAGCGACAGTACTTGGATGGTCAACAGGTGGAGGAGTGGCTATGGAATTAGCTATTATCAAGCCTGAATTAGTATCAAAATTGATATTAGTTGAATCAGTTGGAATAACAGGTTACCCGATGTTTAAAAAGGATGAACAAGGTCAACCAATCATAGGTGACTTTATTGTAACTAAAGAGGAAATTGCAGCTGATCCAGTTCAGGTACTTCCAGTATTAACAGCAATAAATAATCGAGACAAAGAGACATTTAGAGCGATTTGGAATGCTCTTATTTATACTAATAGCCAGCCAGAAGCAGAATTATATGAGTTGTATTTACAAGATATGTTAACTCAAAGAAATTTAGTGGATATAGACTATGCTTTAGTGCATTTTAATATTTCCGACACACATAATGGAGTGGTTGAAGGAACGAATGAAATTCAGAATATAAATATTCCAACTTTGATTTTCCAAGGTGATAGAGATTATGTTGTTCCTAAAACTATGGGTGATGGTATTTATGAGAAGTTGAAATCTAATGGAATATACAAGACAGGAGATTGGGGACATTCACCTTTTGTCGATTGCTTAGATATGTTAAGTGATGAAATCTTGAATTTTTTACGTATGTAAAGCGACCGCTATATAATTAACTGATGTAGGTACATAGCCACGACTATTACAGTCGTGGCTGTTATTTTGATTAAAATAACATATTATGGACATATACCCAAAATAGTTATTGACATATGCCAATAATGATGTATAATGATATTAACAGCTGTTGTGATGTTAATTAATTTTTTATTATACGAAAGAAGGAATAAAGATGGCAAACAGAAACGGATTAGGTCCTTTAAACAAGGGTGCTATGACAGGGAATGGTTTAGGTAATTGTGGAAAAGGTAGTAATCTAGGTAAAATTGGATTAGGTATCGGTGCAGGTGTTGGATTTATGATGCGTCATAGAGAAAAGTTCAGAAGAAATGCAGGAAGAAATAATAATCAAATGAGAGGACAGGGTTTTCGTCTTAATCGAAGATTTTGGCAAGATACTGAAATTGATAGTAAGGAAGAATTAAAAGTATATAAAGAACAATTGCAACAAGAATTAGCCAATGTAGAGAGCGAATTAGAATCAAAATAAAACTATAGGAGTAAGACTATGGCAAGACCAAACAAGTATAGACGCATTTGCGAATTACCTCGTAATACAGGATTTGGACCTCTTAGAAAAGGAAGAAAAAAGGTGCAAGAACCTATTGTTTTAACAATAGATGAATATGAGGTATTAAGGTTAATAGACTATGAAGAATTGAATCAAGTAGAAAGTGCAAAACAGATGAATGTAGCAAGATCTACTATTCAAAGAGACTACAATATTGCTCGCAGAAAACTAGCGGCTATGCTTGTTGAAGGTCGAGATATCCTCATTGAAGGTGGTAATTATGAACTTTGTAAAGGTGAAGGACTAGGCAATGGTTGTGGGAGATGTCAGCGTCACCGAAATAATAACTCGTTA
>JAOZKH010000087.1 GCA_029935405.1 Vallitaleaceae bacterium
AAGCACTTGGAATTCTAGATAAACAATTAGATGATCAAGCAATTATAGTAGGTGCTTCTGGCAGTTTGCCAGGAGACTTACAAAGAGTTTGGTGTGCAAAGGCTCCTAATACCTATCATATGGAGTATGGATATTCGTGTATGGGTTATGAAATATCAGGTGCGTTAGGCGTTAAGTTGGCAGAACCAACAAAAGAAGTATATGCAATGGTCGGTGATGGTAGCTTTATGATGCTACATTCAGAACTAGTAACAAGTATTCAAGAACACAAGAAAATAAATGTAATTTTATTTGATAATATGGCCTTTGGGTGTATCAACAACCTTCAGATGTCCAATGGAATGGGTAGTTTTGGAACGGAATTTAGATATAGAAATGAAGAAAGTGGCATGATGGATGGCGCGCTAGTAAATATAGATTTTGCAAAAGTAGTTGAAGGATATGGCGTGAAATCATATTCGATAAAAACCGAAGAAGAACTGAGAGTTGCAATTGAAGATTCTAAGAAACAGACAGTATCAACACTATTAGATATAAAAATATTACCAAAAACAATGACAGATGGCTATGGAGCTTGGTGGCATGTTGGTATTCCAGAAGTTTCCAAAAAAGACAAAATAAATGAAGCACATATTGAAATGAAAAAGCAGTTGAAAGAAGCAAGAAAATACTAATGTAGGGTTAGAGAAACTTAGTTTTGACTACTTAACCATGTAGCATAAAATCATAATTAATATGAGAGACAAAGAGGAATAAAGATATGAAAATGGATAAAAAGCGAATTAAATTAGGTATTGCACCAATTGCATGGACAAATGATGATCTACCAGAACTTGGAAAAGAAAATACATTTGAGCAGTGTGTTAGTGAAATGGCTTTGGCTGGTTTTACTGGAAGTGAAGTAGGAAATAAATACCCAAGCGATACAAAAATATTAAAAAAAGCGTTAGATATGCGAGGATTAAAAATTTGTAATGCATGGTTTAGTACGTTTTTTACTACAGGTATAGAGGAAACAACTATTAAAGAGTTTATAAAACATAGAGATTTTCTATATGAAATGGGTGCAAGAGTAATAGGGTGTTCAGAACAAGGGCATAGTATTCAAGGACTTGATAAAGCTATATTTGAGGAAAAACCTGTATATAGTCAAGAAGAATGGGAAAAACTTGCAAAAGGAATGAATAAACTAGCTATTTTAGCAGAGGAAAAGGGAATGAAAGTTTCTTTGCATCATCACATGGGAACAGGTGTACAAACACCTGATGAAATAGAACGTTTTATGACTATGACAGATGCTAAAGTTTATCTGCTTTTTGATACAGGGCATATATATTTTTCAGAGGGAACACAGGCATCAGTTGATGAGATTGTAAAAAAATATATTAAACGTATTGTTCATGTTCACTTGAAAGATATACGATTAGAAATTTTAGAAAAAGTAAAAAGTGAAAAATGGTCGTTCCTAAAAGCCGTTAAAGAAGGTGTGTTTACTGTTCCTGGAGATGGAGTTATAGAATTTGATAGTACATTTGCCACATTGGCAGAAAATAACTATGAAGGTTGGATGGTAGTGGAAGCAGAACAAGATCCTGCAAAAGCTAATCCATTAGCCTATGCAATTAAAGCTAGAACATTTATTAAAGAAAAAACAAATTTATAATATAAGGAGAATTCACATGATTAAAGTTGGTATTATTGGAGCTGGACGAATTGGTAAGGTGCATGCAGAGAGCATTTCTAAATATGTTTCAAATGCAGTGGTGGAAGCGATTGCGGATCCACTTATGAGCGAAAAAACAAGAAAGTGGGCAAAAGAGCTAGGAATTCAAAATATATTTACTAATCACGAAGATATTTTAAATAATAAAGATATACAAGCAGTACTTGTATGTTCATCAACAGACACACATTCTCAAATGTCAATTGAAGCGGCAAAAGCTGGGAAACACGTGTTTTGTGAAAAACCAATTGATCATGATTTAGAGAGAATAAAAAAAGTATTAGATGTTGTTGAGGAAAGTGGTGTGAAATTTCAAGTTGGATTTAACAGAAGATTTGACCATAACTTTAAAGCAGTGAAAAAAGCAGTAGTTGACGGAACTATTGGAGAGCCACATATTATTAAAATCACTTCTAGAGACCCTTTAGCACCACCAGCAGAATATGTTAAAGTTTCAGGGGGTATGTTCTTAGATATGACTATCCATGACTTTGATATGGTGAGATATTTATCAGGTAGTGAAGTGGTGGAAGTATATGCAATGGGTAATGTATTAGTAGATGAGGCGATAGGTGAAGCAGGGGATATAGACACTGCAATTATCACTATGAAACTTGAAAATGGGGCTTTAGCAGTAATTGACAATAGTAGAGAAGCGGCTTATGGATATGATCAAAGAGCAGAAGTTTTTGGATCAAAAGGTTCAGTATCAGTATCAAATGATAAAAGTTCGACCATGGTAATGAGTTTAAAAGATGGTGTTCATACAGAAAAACCTTTATACTTTTTCCTTGAAAGATATATGCAATCATTTTCAGATGAGATAAAAGAATTTATCGAAGCTATTGTAAATGATACGCCAGTACCAGTTTCTGGTATTGATGGTTTAAAGCCAGTACTTATTGGCTTAGCGGCAAAACGTTCTCTCATAGAAGGAAGACCTGTAAAACTTAGTGAAATGAAATAAACTAGTTTAGTAAAGGCTAAATAAAAAGGAGATAAATTATGGAAAATAAAATATTACAAGATCAACAATACGTTGCAAGTTTAATTAAAAGAGCAAGAAAAGCACAAGAAGCAATTACTCATTATACACAAGAAGAAACAGATACTTTAGTTAAAGCTGTTGCGTGGGAAATTGTTAAAGCAGAAAATTCGAAAAAAATTGCAGAGTTTGCAGTAGAAGAATCACAGTTAGGTAATTATCAAGGTAAATATGTAAAATTACAGAAGAAGATACGAGGCAACCTTCGAGATATGCAAGGTGCAAAAACAGTAGGAATAATTGAAGACAATGAGAAGACAGGTATTATTAAAATAGCTAAACCAGTTGGTGTAATCGGTGCGTTAGTACCTTGCACAAACCCAGAAGCAACACCTGTTATTAAAGCAATGAATGCATTAAAAGGAAAAAATGCTATTATATTTGCACCTCATCCACGTACTAAAAAAACGAATACAATGATAATAGAAAAAATGCGAGGTGTTTTAAAAAGATATAATGCACCAGAAGACCTTTTAATCGCCATTGATGAACCTTCAATGGGAATAAGTGATCAGTTAATGAAACAATGTGATCTTGTTGTTGCAACAGGTGGGTCAGGGATGGTTAAAGCTGCATATAGTTCAGGAACACCTGCTTATGGTGTTGGAGCTGGTAATTCAATAGTTGTAGTTGATGAGACAGCAGATTTAAATGATGCAGCAAATAAGATAATGTTGAGTAAGACATTTGATTATGCGACAAGTTGTTCATCAGAAAATTCAATTGTAGTGATTGAAAGTGTATATGATGACTTGATGAAAAACCTTCAAAGCGAAGGAGGTTGTTTGCTTAATACAGAAGAAAAAGAAAAACTGCAGAAGGCGCTTTGGATTGATAATCATTTAAATAGAGATGTGATAGCTCAACCAGTTGAAAAAATAGCTAAAATCGCAGACCTTGTTATAGATGAGGATAAAAGCTTTTTAATGGTAGAAGAAACAGGTGTTGGAGCTGAATTTCCTTATTCAGGAGAAAAAATGTCTGTAGTTTTAACAGTTTATAAAGTGGCGAATTTTGATAGTGCAATTGATAAAGTAAATGAATTAACAAAGTATCAAGGAGCGGGTCATTCCTGTGGACTTCATACAACAGATGATGAAAGAGTTAAAGCAATTGGACTTAGAACAAAAACAAGTCGAATAATGATTAGACAGGCACAGTGTTATGGTAATAGTGGTAATTGGAACAATGGTATGCCTTTTACAATGACGCTAGGTTGTGGAACATGGGGTGGGAATATATCCTCAGAAAATATTTCGTATAAACAGTTTATTAATGTGACGTGGGTATCTAAACCTATTCCAGAAGTAATACCAACAGATGAAGAGCTTTTTGGAGATATAATGAACAATTAAAACAATTTTTGAAATGTATGAATAAAGAGGTTAATGGAGATGTATATTCATTAGTCAAAAAGAGGAGAATAAATGGTGATGGATAAGCTTGAAGAGTTACGTCAAAGAAAACAAGAAGTTGCTCTTGGTGGTGGCGTGGATAGAATCAAACAACAACATATAACTGGAAAACTAACAGCGAGAGAAAGAATAGAACTACTGTTTGATGATAATACTTTTGTTGAATTAGATGCTTTTGTAAAACACAGAGGTAACAACTTTGGTTTAGATAAAGCGACGATTCCTGCAGAAGGTGTTGTAACAGGATACGGTTTTGTTGATGGTAGAGTTGTTTATGCGTTTTCACAAGATTTCACAGTTGTTGGTGGTTCATTAGGCGAAATGCATGCCAATAAAATATGCAAAGTTTTAGATTATGCTCTTAAGGTTGGAGCACCAGTGGTTGGTTTAAACGATTCAGGTGGAGCTAGAATTCAAGAGGGAGTAGATGCACTTTCTGGATATGGAAAGATTTTCTATAAAAACACTATGGCATCAGGCGTTATTCCACAAATCACAGCAATAATGGGACCATGTGCAGGTGGTGCAGTTTATTCTCCTGCATTAAATGATTTTATTTTTATGGTTGATCAAACATCTAAAATGTTCATTACAGGACCTCAAGTAATTAAAACAGTCACAGGTGAAGAAGTGACTGCAGAAACACTTGGCGGTGCAATGACACATAATGGAATTTCAGGAGTTGCACAGTTTTTTGAACAAACAGATGAAACATGTATTAATGAAATTAAAAGACTGTTAACATTTTTACCTTCGAATAACCTTGAAACAGCGCCTCTATTAAAAACGGAAGATGATGCTAATAGAATAATAGAAGCTTTTGATACAATTATTCCTAAAAACCCTAATAAGCCTTATGATATTAAAGAAATTATTCATGAAATAGCAGATAATGGAGATTTCATGGAATATCAGGAACACTTTGCTAAGAATATCGTAACTGGGTTTATAAGACTTAATGGTCAATCTATTGGTGTTGTTGCAAATCAACCTAAAGTTTTAGCAGGGTGTTTGGATATTAGTGCATCGGATAAAGCAGCCAGATTTATTAGAACCTGTGATTGTTATAACATACCTTTACTAAACCTAGTGGATGTACCAGGATTTTTGCCAGGGAGTAAACAAGAGTATGACGGAATTATTCGCCATGGTGCAAAAATGCTCTATGCATATAGTGAAGCAACAGTACCAAAAGTCACTATGATTTTGAGAAAAGCATATGGTGGTGCTTATCTTGCTATGTGTTGTAAGGAACTTGGGGCTGATATGGTTATGGCGTGGCCAACAGCTCAGATAGCAGTAATGGGTGCATCAGGTGCAGCAGAAATAATCTTTAGAAAAGAAATAGAAGCTGCAAAAGATTCAAATGCTAAGAGAGAAGAAATAATAAAAGCGTATGAAGAGGAGTTTTATACACCGTATAAAGCAGCTGAGAGAGGGTTTGTTGATGATGTAATCGAACCGTCAGTATCAAGAGTAAGATTAATAGATGCGTTTAATATGTTAGCACCTAAGAGAGAAAGCAGACCAGGAAAAAAACACGGAAATATTCCTTTATAAAAAGATAAATAATGGAAACAGAAAATATAAAATATAAAATAAGGAATAAAAAGATAAAAAGATAAAAAGAGGTGAAGATATGGCATATTATGGATTAGTAATTAAAAAAATATCTTTCGATCAATTATTAGATTTATTTAAAGATAGTGAACAACTTGCTATTATGGCTAATTCAGATAAAGCGCTAGTAACACTTTTTGTTGCAGCCCTTGGCATGAGTGTTACAGTTGTTGTTTTGTTATTTCTTTGGCTTTGTATCTTGGTGGTTACAAGAATAATTGGATCCATCGAAAGCAGTGAGAAAAAGAAAAAGAATAAGAAAATAGTAAATAATAAAACAACAAATAATAAAACAAGTAAAATCAGCACAAATACGCAGGATATATTAGAGGAAGATGAAACATTGATAGCTGCAATTGTGGCAGCAGCTGTTGCAAGCAAGATGAATACATCAGTTCATAATATAGTTATTAAAAACATTGTTGAGTTAGAAGAGCATACACTAAATTGGTCTAAAGTAGGTCGAATTGAACAGATGAATGCAAGATATTAATCGGAGGGTAAGGATGAAAAAGTTTAATATAACGATAAATGGTAAGACTTATGCAGTGGATGTGGAAGAAGTAAACGAAGTATCAACAACACCAAATTTACAAAACATAGAATCACAAAATATTAGAACAAAAAGCATTGCGCCACAAAACGCAACACAACAAAGTACGGCACAACAAAGTACGACGCCGCAAACAAATGTTTCTAGTAGTGCTGCACAAATTACAGCACCGATGCCTGGAACAATATTTGAAATGAAAGTAAAAGAAGGCGATGCGGTTGTGACAGGAGAAGTAGTATTAGTCCTTGAAGCAATGAAAATGGAGAATGAAATTTTTTCACCTACAAATGGTGTAATTAAGTCTGTTATGGTTAAAACTGGCGGCTTAGTTAATGCAGGAGATATATTAATAGAGATTGAATAATAATTAAGGCGAGAAACTTAGCTTTGACAACTTAAGCAGTAAGATATAAAGGACAATGGAGGTGGATTTATTATGGGACAAGCATTACTTAGTTTTTGGGAAAGCACAGGGTTTTATAATATAACCAGCGGACAGATAATCATGATGGGTATATCCTTTGTTTTATTATATTTAGCAATAAAGAAGGGTTTTGAACCTTTATTATTAGTTCCTATTGCTTTTGGTATGTTACTTGCAAACTTACCTATGGCTGGAATTATGGCAAAACCGGTGACGGAATTAGTACCAGTAGCAACGGCTCATGCACTTAGTATGGATGGCAACTTACTAAACATAGTAGGTGAAGATGGTAATGTAATCGGTGGAATGATAATGTATCTTAAAGATGTAGGTGGATTATTATACTATATTTTTCAAGGAGATCATTTAGGAATATTTCCACCACTTATTTTCTTAGGTGTTGGAGCAATGACAGATTTTGGACCACTTATAGCAAATCCTAAGTCATTGTTGTTAGGTGCTGCAGCGCAGTTTGGTATCTATATTACCTTTGCAGGAGCAATAGCATTTGGCTTTTCAGCTCAAGAAGCATCTGCGATTGGAATTATAGGTGGTGCAGATGGACCAACAGCAATATTTTTAGCATCTAAGTTAGCACCTGATAAGCTTGGAGCTATCGCAGTTGCAGCATATTCATATATGGCATTAGTACCAGTAATTCAGCCACCAATCATGCGGTTTTTAACAACAGAAAAAGAAAGAAAGATTAAAATGGAACAGCTAAGGGTTGTATCTAAGCTAGAGAAAATAATCTTCCCTGTAGTTGTAACAATACTAGTAGCTATGATTGTACCACCAGCTACAGCTTTAGTTGGAATGTTAATGTTAGGTAATTTATTTAGAGAATCAGGAGTTGTAGGAAGACTTACAGATACAGCACAAAATTCATTGATGAATATCGTAACTATTTTCCTTGGAGTAACTGTTGGAGCTACGGCATCGGCGGAGTATTTTTTGCAAGTAGAAACATTAAAAATAATCTTTTTAGGTGTAATAGCCTTTGGATTTGGTACAGCAGCGGGAGTGCTACTAGCAAAAGTAATGAACAAGTTATCAGGAGGTAAAATTAATCCATTAATTGGTTCGGCAGGAGTATCAGCAGTACCAATGGCAGCAAGAGTTTCCCAGGTAGAAGGACAAAAAGCAGATTCATCTAACTTTTTGTTGATGCATGCTATGGGACCTAATGTAGCAGGAGTTATTGGTTCAGCAGTTTCGGCAGGAATACTACTCTCGTTGTTTGGATAAATGGTTAAGGTGTTAAAACTATATAGTTGAACTTTCTATCACTATATGTATGCTTGGAGGCTTCAACCGAGTACTACATATAGTAATAGAATTAGAGAAACTTAGTTTTGAAACCTTAACCATTGGTTAAGGTGTTAAAACTAGAATAATAAAGTGAGCGATTTTGCTCCAATATGAACGGAGGAGAAATTATGTTTTTTTCAAAAACAGAAGAGATAAAAGGGTTAGTAACTGAACACACAGAAGCGGTGATGGCATGCTTTAATATGTATGAAGAGTCAATGCAAGGAATTTTTTCGAATTGTAAAGAAAGCGAATTAAAAACATATTCAACAAAATTAGGAGCGTTAGAATCAGAAGCAGATAAAGTGAGACATCAAATAATTAGACGCCTACTTGAAGGCGGCATGATTATGGATTCTAGAAAATCACTTATGCGTGTAATTGAAGGTGTAGATGATGTGGCAAACAAGACTGAAGATGTGATTAGAGAAATTTATATTCAAAATATGGTGATACCGAAATCATTACATAATTCTTTAAATGAAATTAATGAAGTGACTAAAAAGCAACTGACAATATTGATTAAAGTAATTAGAAAAGTTGTACATAAATATAAAATAAAAGATACATTAGAAATGATTCATTCAATTGAAATGCTTGAATCAGAAGTTGATGTTATCGAAGATAAAACAATAAAAGAATTATTTAAAACAGATTTATCTTTAGCAGAAAAAATGCAATTAAAAAAAATAATTAATTTAGTAGGTTCAATGTCAGATACTATAGAAAATATTTCTGACTTGGTTGAAATCATTATGATGGCAAGAAAGGTGTAGAGACATATGTTTAACCCTATAGTACTTGCAGGCGCATTCCTTGGATGGGGACTTGGCGCAAATGATTCAGCTAATATTTTTGGCACAGCGGTATACAGTAAAGTTATCAAGTATTCTACAGCAATTATCTTAACATCTATTTTTGTTGTACTTGGTGCTTTAGCTGATGGAGATAAAGGAATTGAAAAAATTAGTGATTATGCATTTGCTGGTGGGATAACTACAGCAACAGGTGCATTTATGGTTATGATGGCAGCGGCTTTAACGGTTATGGTAATGACAATACTTAAATTGCCAGTATCTACATCTCAGGCAGTTATTGGCGCAATTATCGGTGGTGGAGTATTATCAGGCGAAGCCAACTTTGCAGCTGGAACAAAATTCTTTGGTGCATGGGTCTTAACACCATTAGGTGGTTTGATTATCGCTTTTATTATTTACAAGATAGTAGTTGTATTTTTTGAAGATAAGTTAAATGACTTTAGATTCTATGAAATATTTGTAAAAGTGGGCTATATTGGTGCAGGAATATTTGGTGCTTATTCTTTAGGTGCAAATAATGTTGCTAATGTAACAGGGATTTTTGCGGGAGAATTACAGATACTTACTACTCAGCAAGCAGTATTGATTGGTGGTATATCTATTGCTATCGGTGCGTTGACATATAGTAAGCCAGTTATGTCAACAGTTGGCGAGAGAATTGTACCAATGACACCTATTGCTGGATTTATTGTCGTTGTTAGTGCATCGATTACTATATATATTTATGCACGTATTGGCATACCAGTATCAACATCACAAGCTGTTATCGGTGCAATTATTGGAATTGGACTTAATGCGGGAGTAGATACCATTAACATAAAGATGCTTAGAAATATTATGGTTGGTTGGCTTTTGACACCGACGGTAGCAGGACTTTTAAGTATTGCATTAAGTGTATTTGTGTAAAAAATTTATAGTGATATTAGTGGTTTCACCATAATTACAATATAAGTTATGATAAAATCATT
>JAOZKH010000017.1:0-8338 GCA_029935405.1 Vallitaleaceae bacterium
ACTAAAGAATCTGTTATCAAAGGTTGCGAAGAACTTACCAAAAAACTTTGATAACACTAGCTTCCTGTTTCTATTCCTGAACGAATTATGAGAGATTATGTAAACAACAGGTGATAGATTATTTATATTGTTTAAATTTTTGTGATATACTTATTATATAGAAAATATTACTTAAGGTAGGTAGATCATGGCAAAATTATTTTTTAAATATGGAACAGTTTTTAGTGCGAAATCGTTGAATTTAATTGCAACAGCACATAATTATGAAACACAGGGAAAAAAGGTTTTATTATTAATCCCAGGAATTGATACGCGAAGTGGTGGATATATTAGTACTAGAGCAGGATTTAAGAAAGAAGCTGAATCGATTACACCAGAGACAAATATTATGGATATCTTTCATAACCATTTAAAACATCATGAAAAAATTGATTGCGTGCTTGTGGATGAAGTTCAAATGTTAAAACCAGAGCATATAGATCAGTTAAGAGAGATTACTCTGTTATTCAAAACTCCTGTAATCTGTTACGGTCTTAGAATGAGTTATACATTAGAGCTTTTCGAAGCATCAAAAAGGTTATTAGAACTTGCTGATAAATTAGAAGAGGTTAAAACTGTGTGTTGGTACTGTAACTCGAAGGCAACACATAATTTGAAATTGGTTGATGGGAAGCCTGAATATAAGGGTAATCCTATTGATATAGGCGGGTTGGAGAAGTACATACCTGTGTGTTATGGTCACTACGCACATCCACCAACTACATTTAAAAACGAGGCGAAATAGCCAGTTTTAAAGGAGGGTTTTGTATGATTAAGAATTATGTAATTGATACAAATGTAATGATTCATGATCCGAATTTTCTAACTAGTTTTTCTGACAATAATGTGATTATTCCTGTTGTTGCTATTGAGGAATTAGATAATTTGAAGAAAAGAGAAGGATTGGTCGGGTTTAGTGCAAGAAGAGTTGCTAAGGAATTACAAATTCTAATGCAAAAAGGTGATATTCAAAAAGGTATCCCCCTAGAAAATGGAGGAATGTTAAGAGTTGAACTAAAATATTTAGATACATCAGTACTTCCTAATGGTATTGATGCATCTAAAAATGATTCGAAGATTATTGCTGTAACCCTTAATTTGCAAAAAGCAGAAGAAATTCCAACAATACTAGTCACTAAAGACTTATATATGAGTATAAAAGCTAGCAGTTTAGGAGCTAATGTTGAAGACTATCAAAATGATAAAATTGTGTCAGAAGATGTATATACAGGTTATCGTGACTATTATATGCCATCAGATGCAATTAATTTAGTTTATAAAGAAGGACTTGAATTACCAGAAGAATTAAAGGGTGAAGTTTTTCCTAATGAATTTATACATATTAAGAGTACGGATAGTCAGGGGCATGAAGTTTTGACCCGCTTTGATGGTAAAAGAATTGTACCTCTTAAGTATACTAATGAAAAAGCTTGGGGATTAACACCTATTAATAGAGAACAGAAAATGGCCTTTGAATTATTGATGAATCCAGATATTCACTTTGCTACAATTATAGGAGGAGCAGGTTCAGGTAAAACTATTTTAGCAACATCGACAGCACTTCAAAATGTTATCGAAGCAAACAGATATCGTAAGATAGTATTTGTTCGCCCTGTTATTGCTGCAGGTAATGATATTGGATTCCTTCCAGGTGATGAAAAAGAAAAACTACGTCCATGGATGGGTAGCTTTTATGATGCAATTGAAAACTTAACTGATCTTAAAGAAACGTCTAAAGATAATACCTATAATAAGCCAAGTTTTACAGTAGAAGATTTTATTGAACAATATAGGCAAAGAGGAATTATAGAAACAAAAACCTTTACGTATATGCGAGGCAGAACTTTTACTAATTCATTGATTATTGTAGATGAAGCTCAGGAAATGACACCTCATATTGCTAAACTAATGTTAACAAGAGCAGGTAGAGATTCTAAGTTCATATTCTTAGGAGATCCTAGTGATAACCAGATTGACAATCATTATGTAGATTCTAAATCAAATGGATTGATTTATACGGTTGAGAAGATGAAACCTTATACTATAACAGGGCATGTATCATTAAAACGAGTTGAAAGAAGTCCATTAGCAAAACTTGCTGAGCAAGGTATGTAGAATGCATTAGAAAAATTATGGTTAATGTGTTAAGGAGAAAACTATGAGTAAAAGGTTATTTAGAAGTGAAGTGGATATATCAAAAACGTGGGAGCTTAAAGATTTATGTAAGTCTAATGAGAACTTTAATGAATCAATTAAGATTGCAAAGGATAAAATAGAAAACATTAAAAATTATAAAGGCAAACTTATTGAAAATGGCAAAACGCTATATTCTGGTATAGAAGAACTTGAGGATTTGATTATTAGTTTAGATAGACTAGGTACTTATGCAGGTTTAGGCCAATCAGTAGATGCAACAAGTGATGAAGCGCAGAATATATCTATAATTTTCGGTATGGCGGCTACTGAAATTGAAGCAGAATTAACTTTTTATGAAGATGAAATAGCAGGATTAACGGAAGAAAGGTTTGTAAAGGTATTTATTGATGAACCTAAGTTAGAAGTTTACCGTAATTATATAGAAGACATTTATCATGAAAAACAACATAAATTATCAGAGGAAACTGAAAAAGTTCTAGCATCACTTGGTGAAGTGACAGCTGCTCCTTATAAAACATATGCAGTAAGTAAAGCAGCTGATATGCAGTTTGAATCTTTTAAAGATGGTAAAGGCAATATATTAGAAAATTCTTTTGCACTATTTGAAGGTAAGTATGAGTATAGTGAAGATGCGATAATACGTAAAAATGCTTATATTTCATTTAATAAAACATTAAAGAAATATAAGAATACTTATGCAGCAATTTATAGTACACAGGTTAATAAAGAAGTAATGTTAAGTAAATTGCGAGGATATGATTCAGTAACTGAAATGTTACTAAAACCTCAAAAAGTCACAATAGAAATGTATAATAGACAAATTGATGTTATCTATAATGAACTTGCGCCACATATGCGTAGATTTGCAAAATTGCTGAAAAAATGTTTAGGAGTTTCGGAACTGAAATTTCATGATTTAAAAGCTCCTATTGACACAAGTTTTAATCCTTCAGCGGATTATGAAGAAGTTAAAGAAACAATTTTAAAAGCTATGGATATTATGGGAGAAGAATATATTGATATTATAAAAACGGCATTTTCAGACCGCTGGATAGATTATGCAGATAATATAGGCAAGTCGACAGGTGCGTTTTGCGCTTCACCATATGCAAGTCACCCATATATTTTGGTATCTTTTCAGTATAATATGAGAGATGCATTTACCTTAGCACATGAGTTAGGCCATGCATGTCATTTTTATTATGCTAATAAAGAGCAGAAATATCTAAATACTAGTCCGTCTATGTATACAATTGAAGCTCCATCAACGATGAATGAAATGTTGCTTGGAAAATATTTGTTACAAGAAAACAGCGACCCAAAAATGAAGAAATGGGTTTTGCTGCAATTCTTAGGCACATATTATCACAATTTTGTAACACATTTATTAGAAGCTGAATTTCAGCGCAGGGTTTATGATTATGCGCAAAAAGGTACACCGCTTACGGCATCTCTTTTGTGTGAAATTAAGTTGGCAGTTATTCGAGGTTTCTGGGGTGATGCTGTTATTGTAGACGAAGATGCTGGGATGACTTGGATGAGACAGCCACATTACTACATGGGGTTATATCCATATACGTACTCAGCTGGACTTACAGCTTCAACTGCTGTATCACAGATAATCTTTGAAGAAGGAAAGCCTGCTGTTGATAGATGGATAAAAATGTTGAAAACAGGTGGTAGTCTTAAACCACTAGAGCTTCTTAAAGTTGCAGGTATGGATTTGTCATCAGATGCACCGGTTCAAAAAGCAGTTGCCTATGTGGGAGAATTAATTGATCAATTAATAGAATTACATTAGAGCTTCATATGGTGATGAAGGAGAATAATAAGAATGAGCAATATAAGAAGGAATAGCATAAGAAAAAGCATAAGAAAAAGCATAAGAAAAAGCAATAATAGAAAATGGATAACGTTAGTAGCAGTTTTACTGATAACAATTATGTTTTCAAGTTGTACAAATAAAACAGATAATGATAGTACGATTAAACAAGAAACAGTTGTGCGTGAAATCACAGTAAGTGAAGCATTTGATAAATTTCTAGAAGATATGTCAATGAAAAACTTAAAAGAATCTCCATTGACAGCTACGTTTACCATAGGAGATTTAGAAGCTAACGGATTAATTCATCTTGCAAGTGAACTTGATCATATCGACATTGATGCGTATCAAAAATCAGTAAGTGAAATGAAGGTCAAATTAGATGAACTACGTGAATTTGATATTAAGCAGTTAAGTGAGAAACAAAAACTTAATTATAAGTTAGCCGAATTTAACTTGAAGCATATAGTTGCAACAGGTGAGTTTTTATATATTGAAAACTTAATTCAGCCATCAGCAGGTATACAGGTGAATTTTCCTTTAACTCTTATGCAGATAGAATTTGAATCTATTGCCGAAGTTGATGCCTATATTAATAGGGTTAAAGAAATGCCAAGGCTTTTTGATGAAGTTATTACATATGAACAGGAAAGGTTTGAGGCAGGGTATGGATTGCCTGGCTATTTATATGATGAAGTTGTAGAACAGATAGATTCTATGATTAATAATCCAGAAGAATTTATGATGTACTTAAGCTTTTGTGATAGAATTAAAGACTTAAATGAATTATCAGAAGAAGAAAAAGAGCTGTATAAAGAAGAGTATCTAAATATTATTGAAGAAGAGATATTTCCTGCATTTAATAGATTAAAAGCTCAGGCGCAAATAATGAATTCTTCCACTAACACAGGAAGTGTAAGTGAATGGGTTGATGGAAAAGCATATTATGAAGCCCTAGTTGATTATAATACTTCAGGGGAATTAGATGTAGAAGGATTGGAAGATTGGGCTGGGGAACAACTAGTGATGTACACTGGTGAGTTTCAAAAAATAATAGAAGAAAACCCGAATCTTATGACAATGGATATTGAAGCAGCATTACCTACTTATGATTCAATGGATGAGGTATATGATATTGTGGATAAGGTGTATAGTGTAGCGTTTATGGATTATGGAACGAAGCTTGCATCTGAAAATATTATTCCAATATATCTTGAAGAACATTTAGCTGCAGGATTTTACTTCCCACTAACAGTTGATGGTGAAGATTATGGAAATATGTTTTTACAGTCAGATGACTATAATAATATTACAGCTGATACAGTTTTGCTATATTATCATGAAAACATACCAGGACATCACTTATACTACAGTTACATAGCTAACAGTGATGAACCCTTATATCGTAAAATGAATGAATATTTACCTTATGAAGAAGGATGGGCAACTTATATTCAAAATGCTTGTTATGATTATATGGATTTACAGGATGGTCTTTCAGAGTTTCTCAAGCTTAATAGCGCTTATTCAAATGCATTTATGATTCTTTTAGATATTAACTTTCATTACAAGGGTATGTCAGAAGAAGCGATTAAAGGTGAATTAATGATGATGGGTTATGATGATGAAATGGCAACAGGTGTAATAACACGAATGACATCAAATCCAGGGGAAATAATCCATTATATGTATGGTGAATACAAAATGAATTATTTTAAAAAAATATTTAAAGATGCTGCGGGAAATAAGTATTCGGATAAAGAATTTCACGATTTTATACTTAAGCATTATGGGCTACCATTTAATGTTGTTGAGGAAGAGCTAAACAAATTAGTATTTTAAATATGATTGGTTTTTTGAATAGGATAAAAATCTGAAAAAGTTGAATTATAGGATGATTTCATATATAATGTCTTTGACAACAACTATAGACAAAAATTAGTAATAGGTAATTTGACATTAACTTTTGATAAAATGAGTAAAATCATTGTCAGGTAATGTTATTTGATAGGGTAATTAATAATTCCCACAAAACTATGGAGGTAAGAAAATGTTAGTAACAGCAAAAGAAATGCTTAAAACAGCAAAAGAAGGTAAATATGCAGTTGGACAATTTAATATCAATAACTTAGAGTGGAGTAAAGCGGTTTTACTTACAGCTCAAGAAAACAATTCTCCGGTAATTCTTGGTGTTTCAGAAGGTGCAGCAAAGTACATGGGTGGATATAATGTGGTTATGGGTATGGTTAAGGGTTTAATTAAAGATCAAGGGATTACTGTTCCGGTAGCAGTTCACTTAGATCACGGTAGTTATGAAGGTTCTATGAAAGCTATGGAAGCAGGATTTTCATCAATTATGTTTGATGGTTCACACTATGCAATAGATGAAAATATTGCTAAAACTAAGGAAATAGTTGCACTTGGTAAAGAAAAAGGTTTCTCAGTTGAAGCTGAAGTTGGTTCAATTGGTGGAGATGAAGATGGTGTTGTTGGGTCAGGTGAAATCGCAGATCCAGCTGAATGTAAAATGATAGCTGATCTTGGTGTTGATATGTTAGCAGCAGGTATTGGTAATATTCATGGTAAATACCCTGAAAACTGGACAGGACTTAGCTTCGATACATTAGCGAAAATTCAACAATTAACAGGTGTTATGCCATTAGTACTTCACGGTGGTACTGGTATTCCAATTGAAATGATTCAAGAAGCTATTACATTAGGCGTTTCCAAAATAAATGTTAATACAGAATGTCAATTAACATTTACAGCAGCAACTCGTATATACTTCGAAGAGAAAAAAGATCTTGTAGGTAAAGGCTTTGACCCTCGCAAAGTATTAGCTCCAGGTTTCCAAGCGATTAAAGATACTGTTAAAGAAAAAATGGAAATGTTCGGATCAATAGATAAAGCATAATAGCATAAGACAAGAAAGTGCAGGCAAGGAGTTTTTGCTACCGGCAAAACTTCGTCGACTGGAAGGAAAATATCCTTGACATTTTATGAGATGTTTCTACTCATAAAAATCATTTAGATATTTCTCCTGCAGGCATATGATGCTTGTGGGAGTCCTAATCCCAATTGTTCTAGGACTAATATACTAAACCTTCGGTTTAAGAATATTAATCCTAGAAGCAATCCGGATCAGAGTCCCATTACGTCATCACATGCCTACACTTTCTTTTTATGTCACTATATTATTCTAATTTAAAATGCATATAATCTTTTACTTGTCCAAAGATAGCTACATATAAATCGAAGTCTTTAGAAGTATTGGCATCAAGTGTAAAAGAAATTTGAGTGTCTTTACTACCATTTGCAGGAATTGAATAT
This sequence comes from Vallitaleaceae bacterium, assembly GCA_029935405.1. Classification (GTDB taxonomy): domain Bacteria; phylum Bacillota; class Clostridia; order Lachnospirales; family Vallitaleaceae; genus UBA1351. The sequence continues at coordinate 7,349 of JAOZKH010000017.1, forward strand.
AGAGCATCTCTCAATGTGGATACATCCATGCTAAGTAAATAACCATCACTTGCTATTAATGAAAATGGAATCCAATCTAAAGATATTTCAGAAGCAGTAGGATTATTAGCAGTGAGATTAATAAGAATATAGGAACGATCACCTTTAGTTTCAATAGTTGCACTATTAATAACATATCTAAGTGTTTCGTCTAATAATTCATCGCCAAATCCTTTTCCTTCAGAAGAACCTGTTATTTCAACAACATCGTAATCTGAGTTGTCGTTAAAGGTGATACTAATCATATCATCACTTAATAATTCAGGTGAATATTCTAATGTAAATTTTGTATCATTTTCGTTTACATAAATCAGAAATTCACCAGTAATTATTCGTCCAGGAGCAGCGAAGCTGTCTAACGAACCTTTTGTAATCCCATTCATAAGTTCAACACCATAATCTTCTCCGCTTTCACCGATTATATCAAAGAATAGACTGCTAATATTAATGAGTTTATCGGTGTTATTAACTATATTCATTGAAACTAATACAGCTTTGGTTCCATCATCTTCTAAAGTGTATTCATTTGGATCTAATACTTTTGATGAAAGAATTGTATATGTAATATTGTTTAGTGTGGCAGAATTACTAAGTGAACTTGTTTCAGAAGTTTCGTTATTTGTTGTGTCTTGAGTTGCTTCGTCCTTACTTGAAGAATCTTGAGAATTATCAGGTTGTTTGACAGTATCATCAGATGAATTGCTAGTAGTTTTTTCTACTGTATCTGTAGAACTAGAAGAAGTATCTTCATCACTAGAACATGCGATAATAATAATACTGAGTGTAAGTAACATTAATAGTGTAAATAATTTTGATTTCATTATGTCCCTCTTTCTGTTAAAATATTTATTTGTTTATGGTTAAGGTGTCTAAAGTTAATAATAATATAAAGTGAATATATTTACAATAGTATTTACTCATCGAGTAATGTATAATAAAACAAAGAGGCTA
>JAOZKH010000017.1:8438-15060 GCA_029935405.1 Vallitaleaceae bacterium
TAAAACAAAGAGGCTACGCCTCGTCCACTTGTGGTTGTTAACGGAAGGAAAACATCCTTGACATTTTATGAGATGAATCTACTCATAAAATTCAAATAGATGTTTCTCCTGAAGTAGAAACAAAGAGGCTATGCCTCTAGTAGTACAATACTGAAAGATAGGAAATAACTATGAGCTATCAAGCATTATATAGAAAGTGGAGACCAGATCATTTTGCCGATTTGGTGGGACAAGATCATATAGTAAGAACGTTGACGAATCAAGTGGAGGCTGGACGTACTTCCCACGCTTATTTGTTTTGCGGTACAAGGGGAACGGGTAAAACAACTACAGCAAAGATTTTTGCTAGAGCGGTTAATTGTGAAAGTCCTATTAAAGGAAGTCCTTGTAATAACTGTCAGATATGTAAAAGAATGATTAATCATCAAAATCTTAATGTGATTGAAATTGATGCAGCATCAAATAATGGTGTAGACAATATTAGAGAAATCCGTGAAGAAGCTAGATATACACCTACAGAAGGTAAATATAAAGTTTATATCATTGATGAGGTTCATATGTTAAGTGCCGGTGCCTTTAATGCACTTTTAAAAACATTAGAAGAACCACCAAGTCATGTAAAATTTATTCTTGCAACTACAGAGCCGCACAAGATTCCGGCAACGATTATGTCTCGTTGCCAGAGATATGACTTCAAGAGGATTTCAACAGACACTATCGCGGCAACATTAACAAAGTACCTTAAAGTAGAAGAAGTTATTGCAGATGAAAAAGCAATTAGATATATTGGAAAAGTAGCAGATGGTTCCATGCGAGACGCTCTAAGTATCCTTGACCAATGCATTGCATTTTATCTTGGAGAAAGTATTACATTAGATAAAGTTCTTGAAGTACTAGGAGCTGTTGATACAGATGTATTTTATCAGTTAACTGAGAGCATTATTATAAGAAATACAAAAGAAGTAATGAAATTAGTAGATAAAGTAGTTATGCAAGGAAGAGATTTGAGTCAGTTTTTAGTTGATGAAATTGCATATCTTAGGAATTTATTGATGGTCAATTCAATAAGTGAATCAATATCATTAATCGATGTATCATCAGATGTTTATGAGGTTCTAGTTAAACAAAGCAAAAAAATTGATGAGAGCACAATTATTCATCTTATAAAATCATTTTCTAAATTGGAATCCCAAATAAAATATATGTCAGGAAAAAGGACGTTAATTGAAATAGAATTAATTAAATTATGTCAACCAGCTCTTAATACAGATAATGATGCAGTTTTATCAAGACTTAATCAAATCGAACAACAAATACATTCAGGAATGCTACAAGTTGAAAGATTTGAGCAAACTCACCCTTTAATGAACTTAGAAGATGATACGAAAATGCATACCAAAACAAAGCCTAAAAAAAAAGTAAAACTTAGAACAGATGCATTTCCAGAGGATATTAAAGCTGCAATTAAAGATTGGCCTAAAGTTATACTTAGAACCGAAGGACTTTTAAAGGCGACACTTAAGCTAACAAAAGCTTTTTATTTGAATGATGATCGATTAACAATTATATGTGAAAATACAATTCAAAAAAATACCTTGTCAGAAGAGATAAATATAGGTAAAATAGAAGAAGTATTAGGATTAATACACAGTAAAAAATTTGAACTTAATATTATCGAAGAACAGGAATACAGCGCAAGGAATGAAGGCACGCTAGAAGACATAGATATAGCTGTTAAAAATATGCGTAATAAAATTAATTTTGATGTGGAAGTCCAATAAAATGGAAGTTCAATAAAATAAATAGCAATTTAGGAGGAAATAAAAATGGCAAAAAGAGGCGGATTTTCAGGTGGAATGCCTAACAATATGAATAACTTGATGAAACAAGCACAAAAAATGCAATCAAAAATGGCTGATATTCAAGAGGAATTAGATGCAAAAGAATTTGAAGCAATTGTAGGTGGTGGAGTTGTCAAAGCAATTGTTACAGGTAAAAAAGTGTTAAAATCGCTTACTATAGATCCTGATGCGGTAGATCCTGATGATGTAGAAATGCTTGAAGATTTAATTATTGTTGCAGTTAATCAAGCAATTAAAACTGCAGATGAAACAGTAAATCAAGAAATGTCAAAACTCACAGGAGGAATGGGTATGCCGGGAGGTATGTTCTAAGCATAAAAGAATGGATTATTATGGAAGTCATATCAAAAAACTAATTGAAGAATTTTCAAGATTGCCAGGCATTGGGGTAAAAACAGCCCAACGCCTTGCTTTTTATATAGTAAATCAACCAGAGGATGTTGCAAAAAGATTTTCAGAAGCATTAATTGAAGCTAAACAGAATACTAAGTACTGTACACAGTGTTGCACAATCACAGATGATGAGTTGTGTCCGATATGCAAAAGTCAAAAAAGGGATAAATCATTGATAATGGTAGTTGAAGAATCCAAAGATTTAGTTGCATATGAGAGAACAAAACAATATCGCGGACTATATCATGTATTACATGGAGCGGTTTCGCCAATGCTTGGAATTGGACCTAATGATATTCGAATAAAGGAGTTGTTAACAAGACTTACAGATGACGAGGTCAAGGAAATAATTCTAGCGACTAACTCAACAGTAGAAGGTGAAACAACTGCAGTTTATATAAGTAAACTACTTAAACCGTTTGATATTATTGTATCAAGAATTGCCAATGGGGTTCCTGTTGGCGGCAATCTTGAATATGTAGATGAAATAACTTTGCTAAGGGCACTTGAAGGACGCATTGAATTATAGTGGTGATAAAAAGATGATTCGAAATGATCTGACAAAAGGAAATATATTTGATAAATTAGTAAAACTTGCATTGCCGATAATGGGGACATCATTTTTACAAATGGCGTATAATATGATAGATATGATATGGATTGGTAGATTAGGTGCTGCATCTGTTGCAGCAGTTGGTACAGCCGGTTTTTTTATGTGGCTTAGTATGTCTTTTATAGCACTTACAAGAGTAGGTGCAGAGGTGAATATCGCCCAAGCATTAGGTGCAAAAGATATCAAAAAAGCTAATATTAACGTAAGTACATCTATGTTGTTTACACTAATATTGGCATTATTATATGTAATCTTTATTATATTGTTTAAAGATAAGTTGATTGGGTTTTTCAACTTAAATGATGTTACTGTAGAAGGATATGCCAAGGAGTATTTATTTATTATTGCTTTTGGCATGATATTTAGTTTCTTTAATCAAGTTATTTCGGGTATGTATAATGCGGCAGGGCACAGCAGTACTCCATTTAGAATTAATTCCATTGGACTTATTATAAACATGATTCTTGACCCGTTGTTAATATTTGGGTTAGATTTAGGTGTAAAGGGAGCTGCAATTGCAACCATTATTGCGCAATTTGCTGTTGCAATGATGTTTCTAGTTACAGTGTATCAGAATAAAAGGCCTTATTCGGATTTTACTTTTAGAGAAAAACCATCACTAAAAGTTTTTAAAAGTATGTTAAAAATAGCGTTACCTGTTGCAATGCAAAGTGGCTTGTTTACAATTATTGCTATGTTTGTTGCTAGAATTGTTGCAATGCATGGGACAACAGCTATTGCAGTGCAGAAGGTAGGAACTCAAATTGAAGCAGTAAGTTATATGACAGCACAAGGTTTTGGAGCTGCATTAAGTGCTTTTGTAGGTCAAAACAAAGGTGCAAATGAAATGAAAAGGGTTAAGGATGGATTTAAAACAGCAGGAATAATTATGGCTATTATAGGAATAATAGTAAGTGTAGCTTTATATGTTGCAGCTGAACCGATTTTTAAGATGTTTATTAGTGAAGAACCGGCACTTTCTATGGGTGTTGTTTATTTGAGAATATTAAGTTTTTCACAGTTTTTTATGTGCATTGAAATAACAATTGCAGGTGGTTTTAATGGTCTTAAAAGGTCCTTGCCTCCTGCTGTGGTCAGTGTTTTATTTAATGCTTTTCGTATCCCGTTTGCCTATGTTTTATCTGTTTATACAATTCTTGGATTAAATGGCATCTGGTGGTCAATTAGCATTAGTTCTGTTTTAAAAGGAACTGTATTGATACTTGTACTACTACTTCTTCTTAATAAGATGAAAAAAACAAATAATAGTTAAGATAAGAATATCTTTAAATGAATATTTGTTAGAGAATAGTCCATCCTTTTGATATTGCAATTTCTCTTAGTCTATCATCAGGTGTTACGGCGACAGGGTTACCTGTTATTGATAGTATATCCTGATCGTAATAACTGTCCCCGTAGGAGTAACTGTTTAGCCAATCTATATCTACATTTTCAAAGGTTTTAAGTAATTCTTCCAGTTTATTTTTTCCAGTGATTACTTTTATCTTTCTAGTATAGTCAATGAATTCTTTATTATCAAAGAAAAGTTCTGTACCTATAACTGTGTCAAAGGGTACATATTTACTCACTTCTTTTAGGGATAAAATATAATTGCCTGAACAAATCACAGTGTGAAAACCATTTTCTTTAGCTTCATTAACCTTAGATACAATAGTTTTATTAAAATGAAATTTCATAGCATGACTACATGTCTCGAAAAAATGAATTAATTCATATCTAGACATTCCCTCAAATAGTTTGATGAAATCCATTGCAGCTGTTGAACGGAATTTCTCTTTATCTAGTGATTTATCTAGTTTCAATTTATACTTTATGAACAATAGAATAATTCGGTAATAAGTTTTGATTAAGGGTAGTTTGGCATATTTATTTTGTGCCCAATAGTTTAATATATATGGTAATGTTTCTTTTTGAAATAATGTGCCATCAAAGTCAAAAATAGCTAGTTTCATAAAATACCTCCAGTCACTTTGTTTTATTGTATCATAAATTAGTGGGATGATTTATTAAGAATTATTTATCAACGTCCGACATATGTAGTAGAAATGAAATGGAGATGAGAGCATGACGGTTAATAATGTAAGTGCAATTACTTATAACGATTCCATATATGATACAACTAAAGAACAGACACCTTTTAAAGAAGGCGAAATTATAAATGGTACAGTAGTAGACCTTAGAGATACAACAATTTCTATTAGAAATGAAACTAATCAGAAAACTTTTGATATTGAACTTGATCGAAAATTAGATGTTGAGATTAATGACAGAGTTCAAGTGGAAGTTTTAAAAGCCAGTGAAAATATATTAAAATTATCAATAAAAAAAATTGATAAAACGATAAAAGAAATGGAAAGTCATAATCCAAGTGTTGATTCTGTTAATTTTGATAAAATCAAAAGAGTGATTGTAGAAACAAATAATCCATTACAGCATTCCACGCAATTGAATAAACACATAGAGCATACTATTAGTCAGGTAAATGAAATGCTCGAAACATTTACAGATAAAGATATTGAAGCAATAATTAGAGAAGGATTTGATCTTACAAAAATGACAGTCGACTTGCTCTATCAAGTGGGTCATTCAAATCGCATTGACAAAAAAATTGCGTTAACAAATGATGAAAAACCTAAAATGGAAATTTCAGTAGATGACAAAAAAATTGATGAACTAATAAATGAATTTAGTAGTAAACATCTTCTTTCGGCGATACCAAGGGATGAATTAGAGCTTGTCGTGCATGAACTTGTAAACAAAGATGTTCCTGTGAATACTAAAAATGTTGAAAAAGTAATATATTTTTCAGAAAAAGTGGATAAAGTTAAAGAAATGAAAGCTGAGGACATTGTAAAGTTTCTTTCATCTAATAAAGATAGAACAGTTAAAGAGTTGTACAAAAGTTTATTTGTTAGTACGAACAGAAGTCAAAAAGATGTTGTAAGTGAAGCGGAATATAAGCTGATTGAAGATTCTGTTGAAGCAATTATTAATAAAGCTTTTTTTGAATCAAATGATAATCAAACAAAACTAAAGTTTAATAAAACTGAAATGATGGAAATAGCAAAAGCGCTAGTTCTAAAAGGTGTACCATTAGATGAACGAGCAATAGAATCAATTGAGTATATTAGTACAAAGCAAGATAAAAAAGAAGTGATTGATATTGCTATTAGTCAACTTCAAAAGCAGCTAAAACCTGAAGAGTATCATATTACAACTAAAATAGAAAGTTTAGAAATCCCATCAAAAGATAATTTAATTGAGTTGACAAGACTTGTTAAACAGTCAAAACCAGAACATGTAGAAAAAGTCGTATTAAGCGGGAAACCATTAACTTTTCAAGAAATAGAATTACAGATGGAAACAGAAACAGTAAAAATAGAAACAGTAAAAACAGAAACAATAAAAACAGAAACAGGAAAAATACTTGGGAATGAAAAAAAATCAATAGTAATTACACCTGAAAACAAGATTGAAATTGATGAAGGTAATAAAGATCTTCAAATTATTCGTTATCAATTAACATACAAGGCGGCAATGCGTCTATCTATTGAAGGCGTTAATCTTAAAACCGAAAACCTAAGTATTATAAGAGCTAGACTAGAAACCTTTGATATTCAATATGTTGATGAAACAAAACCAATTGTAAAAGCAGAAAATAAAACAAGCAATGAGAATACAGTGGATGAAAATAAAGTAAATAGTAAAGTAAATGAAAGCAAAGTAAATGAAA
>JAOZKH010000017.1:15160-33368 GCA_029935405.1 Vallitaleaceae bacterium
AAAGTAAATGAAAGCAAAGTAAATGAAAACATAGAACGAGAACTTAGCAAACACGAAAAAGCTGTGCTAGAAGTCAAAAGACATATGGCTATTATTAGTAGTGCTAGTTTAAAGTCAATTGCGTTAGTTGCAACAAATAATTCTGAAAAGACAATCAGGAATATTAGTGAAAGCATTACAGCAGAAAATAGAACGACAGATAATGATAAAATAGCAGATAATGAAATAGCAGTTAGTGAAATTGAAAAAAATGAAGATGTTAAAGAGCAAAAAATATATATTGATACTAATAAAAAAGTAAATAGAGGACAACTAGCAGCAATGAGATATGATGAACTTAGAACAGAAGTAAGGCGTGATTTAGGTGACACAATTGAAAAAGCCTTTGCAAATATTGATGAACTTCTAGATGACTTAAATTTAGAAAGTACAGTTTATAATCATAGAGCAGTAGAAATACTCGCTAGAAATGAAATGCCAATTACATTAGAAAATATTAATATGATTAAAGAACTAGATGTATCGCTTCAGGAACTATTTAATAAAATGATGCCAGAACATGTCAAAGAGTTGGTGGATAAACAGATTAATGTTGTTAATGAACCGATTGAAAACTTAGTCGAATTTGTAAGAATGAAAGAAGCAGAAATTAAACAAGAAATTAGTGAAGAAGTAGCTAAACAGATTATACAGATGACAAAGGCAGGTAGCTTAAGTCAGGAACAAAAGGAAACTTTAATTGGTATATATCGTATGATACATACTATTGAGGCTAGTAAAGGAGCTGCGGTTGGTTTTATCATAGAAAACAATTTACCAGTAACACTTGAGACGTTATTTGATGTTGCAAAAGTTATAGGTACGTCAAAAGGTGCAAAACCTTTTTTTGAAACAAAAATTGATGATGAATTTGGAAAATTAGATAAATTGATTATGAATGAACCGACTATCAAAGAACAAATACAAAAAGGGTATATTGAAAAAGAAGGAGAAATTGATAAAATTATAGATGAAAATTTAAGGATGGACAATAAAGATAAGATTAAAGAACAAATAAATGAAATAAAAAAATTGTTGCAAAACATGGTTAATCTTGATGTGAACCAACTAAAGGAAGCTTTAGCTATGGATAAATTATCTCTTAAAGATTTTAAAACATTTCAACAATTAGATGAACAGATTCCAGAATTCAAGCAACTTATGAGTGTGTTAGAGGATGCAGTTGAGGGTAATCTTGAATTTAAAGATAGTCTTAGAAGTATAGTTAACAATTATGTAGACAATCCGACGAGAGATGGGTTAGAAAATTTTGAAAGAGAAATGAAGCAATTGTTAAATCAAGTTAAAAATGAGAGTATGAGAGAATTTTTTGATAAACAACATGAGTTTGCAAGTCAATTGGAGCAACATGTAAAAGGATTAGAAACAAGTGATAACAGAACATTATTTGACCTTTCAAGAGATATAAATTCTCATATGAATTTACAGAAGAGTTTGATTGATCAGGAAGACTACTACACTGTTCCAGTTCTAATTAATGGTGAAATGCATCAAATGAACATGTATTATTTTCGACAAAATAAACAATCAGAAGAAAGTAATGAAGAAATGAGCATATATTTTAGCTTTACAACTAATAATATTGGAACAGCAAATATAAAAGTTCAGCTAAAAGATGATGAATCAACTATTGTCATGTATGCTACTAAAGATGCAGGGAACAGACAAATGAAAGGCTATGAAGATGAGTTTAGGGAACTATTTGTCAATATTGGCATAGAAGCTAAGGTGATTAGTTATGAGAAATTTATTTTTCCTAAGCCCATTAATAAAGATCAAAAAATTGCTCAATCTAATAAAGTAAAAAAATACAATAGTGATTTTGAGAAAATGGTTTAATATATATGATTCTATATATGAGTTATAAAATACTGAGAGAAGGTGAGTGATGGCAACAAATAAACAGGTGCAAAATTTGGCGAAACAATTAGCAATTATAGTTGGAAAGATGGATGAACAAGCAGGAAAACTGGAGATTAGTAATAGTCAAGAAGCTCAAAATAAAGTCTTTTCAGAAGAAATATCAAAAAAAATTAACAAAAACATTAATATTTAATACACGAATGTCGATAACTAACATAGAAAACATAACAACGTTTATTCAATCAGAAAGGTGTGTATTTAATGAGAATTAATCACAATATACCAGCGCTTAGAGCTTTGCATCAATTAGATAAATCCAATGGCAAGTTAGATAAAACTTTAGAAAGATTGTCATCAGGTCTTAGAATTAATCATGCAGCGGACGATGCGGCAGGTCTAGCAATCACTCAGAAAATGGATACGCAAGTAAGAGGATTGAAACAAGCGAATCGAAATGCCATGGACGGCATATCATTAATACAAACAGCTGAGGGTGCTCTTAACGAAGTACACTCAATGTTACAAAGAATAAGGGAATTATCGGTTCAAGTTTCAAACGGTACTTATGATCCAACAGACAGAAAAGCAGTACAATCGGAAGTATCACAATTACAAGCAGAAGTTCAGAGGATTTCAGAAGATATTGAATTTAATGAAATGAAATTGCTTAATGGAGACATTGATAGACGAGCATTTTCAACAGATTCAGCAATTGCAGATATTGTGTCAATGAGTGATACAGTAGATGCGGGAACATATACTTTTGATGTTACAGGAGCTGCTACTAAGACAAGTGGACTTGGTGGAGATGTTACACTATTTGATCTAGGTTTGAATTCGACTGAAGCTGGAACAATTAATATTAATGGAGAGCAGATTGATATTGCTATAGGAGATAGCAACGAAGAAGTATATGCAAAAATCAGAGATTTATGTAGTACAGTAGATGTAAGTTTACAATCGGTGACTGTAGGTCCAGGGCCAGGATTCGTGAAAACAGCTTCAATGCCATTTGACAATACAAAACGTTTGGATTTTATATTAAATAAATTCGGAGATAGAGATTTAGCAATAACAGGTGATATCGGGTTACTTAGAAAACTTGGAATTGCACCTGATGGAGCAACTGCTCCTGCAACAGATGATTTGATTATTACTAGTGGTCAAGATGTTGTTATTGATGCAGCATCAATATTAACTCTTTCAAGTTTACCAACACCAGGTTCATTTCCTGATGGAACAACCTATTCAGCAGTTGGTCAAGATATTATTTTTCAAGCTAATAATAACTTTGAATTAAGATTAGTTGGAGATACTGCGACAGGAACAGTAACGCTTAATATTCTTGAAACAGGACCACTTAATCTTCAAATAGGTGCTAATGAAGGACAGTTTATGGAAATTCGAATTCAAAACCTTTCACCTAGATCCCTTGGAATTACTGAGATCAATCTATCAACATCAGAGGGAGCTCAAGAAGGTATTGGTATTGTTGATGAAGCAATTACGGCTATTTCAAACGTACGTTCAAAACTTGGTGCTTACCAAAATAGACTTGAACATACCGTTGCAAACTTAAATTCAGCATCAGAAAACATGACAGCTTCATTATCACGTATATTAGATGCTGACATGGCATATGAAATGTCTCAATTTACACAACAAAACATTATTCAACAAGCAGGTACATCAATGCTTGCACAAGCGAATCAGAGGCCGCAATCATTATTACAATTATTACAAGGGTAGGTGAGAATATATGAATAAGGAATTAGTTATAGATTTTCAAACAAGAATAGTTAATGCTGGAAGAGGCGAATTACTTATTATTAATTACGAAATGTTACTTGCTCAAATCGATGATGCAATAGAAGCGATAAGCGAAAATGAAAAAGGTGAATTTAGTAAAGCAATGCTTAATGCACATAAACTACTTACAGAATTAAGTAGTGGTCTTGATTTTCAGTATGATATCAGTAAAGAGTTAATGTCGATATATATATATGTTAACAAAAAATTCGTTAATGCATCTGCACACCACACTGAAGATGATTTACTTGAAGCTTCAAAAATTCTTTCGGTCTTACTTGAAGGATGGAAATTGACAGAATATGAAGAAGAAGCTCCTGTAATAACAAATGGCCAAAAAATTTACGCAGGTCTTACCTATGGTAGAAACGACCTAAATGAAACAGTGGATACTTCAGTAAACAGAGGGTTTAAAGCATAATATTAAAGCAAAAATATAATTCTATAGTAGTTGAGAATATAGTATTTAGGGGGTTATCCTAGTTAAGAATTAATTCTTAACTAGGATAACCCCCTAAAATAAAGAGGCTCATACAAGCCACTTTATTATTTTCTTGATTATACTGGGTTTGGAGAATCAGTAGGACACACATCTGCACATGCACCACAATCGATACATTCGTCCGCATTGATTACGTAAATTGAATCACCTTCTGATATAGCACCAGTTGGGCATTCAGATTCGCAAGCGCCACATGAAATACAATCATCATTAATTAAATAAGCCATTATGTTACCTCCTATTAGTATTTATCTTTTGTTAGTTGTGTTTTTCTTTTTTATTATAGTACATGGAAAAGGTAAAAGCAATAGTGAATAATTGTTAGAAAGTTCACATTTTGTACATTAGGAGGTTTAAAATTTTTGATATACTAAATAATGTTACTACGTTATTTGAGTTGTGAACAATGTATACTGGAGGTATCTTATGAAAAAAATTATAACGATTTTAATGGCAATTGTAATAGTCATTGGAACCAGTAATACAGTCGAGGCTTATACCGGCATTCAACCATGGTTCATAGAAGAGATAGAAGAAGCCGATGGTAGTTGGAGAATAATCCCAAGTAGTTTTGACCAAAAGAATTTAAGTGAAAATATGACAAGGGCTGAATTTTGTGAAGTATTAATAAGAGGATATTTAAAACTATACCCTGAAATACCAAGGGGAGTTGAAGAAAATGTTTTTAGTGATTCAAATGAATATTATATTAATACTGCTTATTATCTTGGAATAACTTCAGGATATACAGACGGAACCTTTAGACCTAATAGTACAATTACTCGCCAAGAAATTTTCCAGATGCTGTATAAAATGTTAGAGCTTTACAAAGGCGAATACAATTTTGACAGTGAACAAAAATCTAGAATTTTCGGAACTTTCTCAGATGCAGAAATGATTAGTGACTGGGCAAAAGAAGCAACGATAGTCGTTCGATATGAGGGTATCGTTAAAGGAGATAATGAAAAACGAATTAATCCGCTTAATAAAACAACGAGAGCGGAAGGTATTATTATGGTAAAAAGAATGCTCGACAGCACAGTGGTTAAAAAAGTTATAATTGGAGAAGAAGTAAACACACCAACACCTGAAATTGATAATGATGAGGTAAATGGTTTAAGTACCAATAAACTTAATGACGTTGATCCGAATTATGACATTTATAGTCCGCTAAACCAATTAGGATATAACAGTGCTAAACATGAATATGTATATGATTCAGGCGACAGGTACGTAAGTAGTGATCAAGCTAAACAACACATGGTTACAATAACAATAGATGTGTGGCATCTTGACTCTAATGATAATAAATATTCTGCAACAAAAACTTTAACTGTAAACGAATCAATTGCTGATAGAGTAATACTTGTATTTAACGAAATATATGCTGGTTCGGAACAATTTCCTATTCATAATATACATGCATATGCTTGGAGAAGTAGTTCCACATCAGAACATAATCAGGGACTAGCTATTGATATTAATCCTAATCAAAACTATATGATTAGAAATGGAGGAATCATAGCAGGCTTGTATTGGAAGCCTAACGAAGATCCATTTTCAATTCCTGAAAATGGTGATGTGGTTAATGCTTTTAAAAAATATGGTTTTTCCTGGGGTGGAAATGCTTGGCGCTCAGCTAACGATTACATGCATTTTTCATACTTTGGCAGATAAGAGGACAAAATTAAATGAAAATACTAGTTGATGCAGATGCATGCCCTGTAAAAGATGAAATAATAAGAGTGGCAAGAAAATATAAACTTGAAGTGATATATTTTGTTGACATAAACCATAGATTAAACAATGATTACGCACAGGTCATAACAGTGGATCAAGGTGCGGATTCGGTGGATCTAGCTTTGATTAATCATATGAATAAAGATGATGTTATCATATCCCAAGATTATGGAGTGGCAACTCTTGCGATAGGCAAGGGCGGCTATGTTATCCATCCTAGTGGTAGAGAACTTAATAACGACAATATAGATATGTTAATGTTCGAGAGACATTTATCAAGGGAGCAACGAAGTCAAGGAAAAAGAGGACCAAAGCATAAAAAAAGAAGTAGAAAAGATGATGAAAGTTTCTACAAATCTCTAGAAACTTTAGTTTTACGGATAAATTAGTTTCATATTTGAGTTAATTTTACATATAGTCCACTAATAACTTAATATAGTTCATTATGCTCATATTGATGAAAAGATATGATACCGATATTAGATTTGAAAGGGTGTAATGACAATGGATACCAAGGAAGGTAAAGTTCTATTATTTGTTAGGGATTATCAACTAAAAAGAAAAGTCATTAATGTTATTGTATCGATAGGAATTCCTTTTATTGAAGTTTTTGAACAGGATGAACTAGGCTATAAAATGCAACTTATTAAAGACGAGCAAAAACTATATATTCACGAATATATTCATGATGATGATAAACAGTTTGAAAAACTTAAACTGTTGAAGGAAAAAGGTTGGAAAACCCTAGTCATATTTCCTAAATATCTGATTGAATATATTGACGTGTGTCAAGAATCAAAAGTTGATGACTTAATAGCTGGAGCTGTTGAAGAAGTAGCTATTAACAATAAAATTACAACATTATTAAACTTGCCGATTGTTAAAGAAACGTCTATAGAAGAAATATCAGCAGATGAAACTAATAACGATACCACACAAAATATTCGTAGTGTTATTGAATTAGAAGTAAGTAGAGCACAAAGAGGGTTTTATGATTTATCATTTGTTATTGTGGACGTTGGTGTTCTTCCAATATATGAGCATAAAAATTTTATAAGAAAACTAAAGAATACATTACGAGAAACGGATGTAATAGTGAAAACAGATGAAAAGGGGTATTATATTATTGTTTGTCCGTTTACAGCTAAGAATTTTCTTGTTGAAGTAGAGAATAAAATCAGAGCATTAGTTATTACGACAACTAAGCTGTATTTATATGGGTTGACGTTAGGTGTTGATGGTGATGATTTTGAAGAATTGTACAGCAAATTAACAGAAAATTTAAATAATTCGAAAAATTTAGATCAGACATTTAAACAAAAAGCATCTTATAGTAATAGTAAATTTCAAGTTTATAAGACAACATATAGAAAATCTTAATAATGTTTACAAAAAAGTTGTACTATGTATAAGAGTATATTATAATTACTTATAACACAATATCGAAAAGGGTGGGTTAAGATGAAAGAAAGACGGCAACATAAAAGATTACCGATTAAACTTCAAATAGACATTGATAAATTATTTAGACAAGATAATGAAATAATAACTGATATTAATGAATCGATTGAAGTTATTAATATTTCTAAAACAGGTATCGGATTTTTGTGCAAAGATGACTTACCACTTAATTATTACTTTAATGCTAAGATTGAATTTAGTCAAGCCAGATTTTTTTATTGTGTAATTAAGATATTAAGAAAAGTTGATTATGAAGGATCTAACTTGTTTGGATGTGAATTTGTTGGATTAGCGGAGTTTTTATCAAATAAAGTGGATGAATATGAAGCGATATTAAACGGAGAACTTGAATAAATAGTTGTTTTAATCAGCTAAGGGAGAAACAGCATGGATATATTGACAGCAGCAGGTAAGGCGAAAACTGCATCTATAGAACTTTCGGCAGTAGATAAAGATACCAAAAACAATGCTTTACTTAAGATTTCAGAGAAATTATTAGAAAACAAAGAACGAATATTTAAAGCGAATCAATCAGATTTAAGAAGGAGTAAAGAAGAAAATCTTGATATGCCTCTTCTTAAAAGATTAAAATTTGATGAAACAAAATTAATGGACGTTGTAAAGGGAATAAAAAGCTTGATTGAGCTTGATGAGCAGGTAGGTAAAGTTTTATTAGAAACTGAATTAGATGATGGATTGACTCTGATTAAGGAAAGTTGTCCTATTGGAGTAATTGGAGTTGTTTTTGAATCAAGGCCTGATGCATTGGTTCAAATTGCTACTTTGTGCTTAAAAAGTGGGAATTCGATTTTATTAAAAGGTGGAAGTGAAGCAATTGAAACCAATAAAATTCTCTCGGAACTTATAATAGAAGCAACTGTTAAAAACAATATACCAAAAGGATGGATGTTTAATGTTGAGTCTAGAGAAAATGTTGGAAAAATGTTGGATTTAGATAATTATATTGACTTGATTATTCCAAGAGGTTCAAATAGTTTTGTAAGATACATTATTGATAATTCAAAAATTCCAGTTCTTGGTCATGCTGATGGAATATGTCATGGATATATTCATAAAGATGCAAATATTGATATGGCTGTAAATGTGATTTATGATTCAAAGACCCAATATGTTGCAGTTTGTAATGCTTTAGAAACTTTATTGGTTCATGAAGATATTGCAGAAGAATTACTACCGATTTTATCAGTAAAATTATCGCAGAAAAATGTTGTAATTCACGGTTGCGTTAAAACGAGAAGGCTAATAGATTGCATTCTGGCAACTGAGGAAGACTGGAAAACTGAATATTTAGATTATGAGCTGTCAATAAAAGTGGTATCCGATATGAAAGAAGCGATTGACCACATTAATACTTACGGTTCAAGACATACAGAAGTAATTGTTACTGAGAATAATAATCAAGCAAATGCATTTATGAAATTAGTTGATTCAGGAAATGTTTTTCATAATTGCTCAACTAGATTTTCAGATGGGTTCAAATATGGTTTTGGTGCAGAAATAGGAGTCAGTACAAATAAGATTCATGCAAGAGGTCCTGTTGGACTTGAAGGTTTGGTTATTTACAAATACAAATTATTTGGTAATGGACAGTTAGTTGAAGATTATACAACTGGAAGTGAAACATTTAAACATAGACACATTAAATAAAGCGAAAATATATAGGGCTATCGTGTGAGTAAATATAATTTACTGATACGATAGCCCTTTTCCTGAGTAAAAGAAAAAACAAAATATCTACACTTTAAAAATAAATGTTGTTTCGGTTTTGTAAATACTATTTGGTTCTAAGAATATAGGCTCTATAAAATCTTGATTTGTTGAATCTGGATAATATTGTGTCTCTAAACAAAAGGCTGCTCTTGGATGCAGTGGGGTACCAGTGGCAGTAATATAGTCTTTTTTGAGAAAATTCCCTGTATATAAAACTACACATTGCTCATCAGTTGTCACTTCCATTATGCGACCAGATTTAGGGTCATTGGCAATAATATGTGGTCCATCACACGGTTGATTAAGTTTAAATGCGTGATCATAACCTGCACCGAATTTGATTTGTTCTTCATTGGCGTTGATATCTTGTCCAATTGGTTTAGAAGTAGTAAAATCAAACGCAGTATGAGTAACTGGAATAATAGCAATTGGAATAGTGGTATTATTAACGGCAATAAGATGATCAGCTTTCATCATTAAATAGTGATCAGTTATCTTAGTAGTATAATCACCACTTAAGTTGAAGTAGCTGTGATTAGTCATGTTGATAAATGTTTTTTTGTCTGTAGTACAAACATAACGAAGGGTTAATGCATTGTCATTTGTAAAGGTATAAGTAATGTTACAATCAAGATTTCCAGGGAATCCTTCTTCCATATCAGGACTCATATAATGAAGAGTGATACTCGCTTTATCTTTTGCTACTGATTCACTTGCTTCCCATATAGCTTTATCAAAAGCGTTGCTTCCACCATGGAGATTATTGATTCCTTGATTTTTAGATAATTGATATAAAGTGCCATCAATAATAAGTTTGCCACCTGCAATACGTCCGGCACTTCTGCCAATTGCAGCACCTATGAAGCCAGGACAATTTTCGTAATCTTTAACGCTTTTATATCCGATAACTATATTTGCAAGTTTACCATTTTTGTCTGGTACAGATATATTGTTTATGATGCCACCTAATGTTAAAACAGATATACTAGCACCACTGTCATTAGTTATTGTGTATTCAGATACAGATTTTTTAGTGGAGGTTACTCCAAAATGTTTAGTTGAAATATTCATTTTAATCTCCTTTAGAATGTTAAACTTTCTTTACTTTATTCTACACTATGGGGAGGAATGTCTCAATAAGAACGGGAGAAATAATAAAACTTTAATATTCTGTTGCACATTTTTAGTAAATATGTAATACTATGTGATGAAATCAAGAAAATACTACCTATTAATAGAATATATATGTGAATTATATGAATTAATAGAAGTGATAAAAAGTTAGGAGAAATAATGGAAAAATCTGTATTAGCTAAAGTCGGTGATGTTGAAATCACTAAAGATCAAATGATTGGTATTTTAAAAAATATTCCTGAAGAACATGCACAAAGTGTTGCTGGTGAAGAGGGAAGAGCGCGTTTGTTAGATGAAATGATTGCAGGTGAATTATTATCATTAGACGCAATAAGTAAAGACATGGATAAAGAAGAAGGATTTGTTGAAGTTGTTGAAGAAGCTAAAAAGGGTTTGTTACAACGTTATGCGGTTAATAAATTATTCGAAACAATTCAAGTTACACAAGAAGAAGCTAAAGGATTTTATGATGAAAATTCTACTCAATTTATGGAACAAGAAAAAGTTAGTGCTAAGCATATCCTTGTAGAAACTGAAGATAAAGCTAACATTGCTAAAGAAGAAATTGCCAATGGAAAAACTTTTGAAGAAGCTGCTACAGAGTACTCTACTTGTCCTTCTAAAGAGCGTGGTGGTGATCTTGGTGCATTTGCTAAAGGTCAAATGGTTCCTGAATTTGAAGAAGCTGCATTTAATGCGCCTATTGATGAACTCGTTGGTCCAATTAAAACACAATTTGGATTTCACTTAATCAAAGTAAGTGAAATTACACCAGCAAAGGTTCAAGCATTTGAAGCTGTGGTAGATTCTATTAAAAATAATCTTGCAGGTGCTAAACAACAACAGATTTATCTTGATAAAGTTGCAGAATTAAAAGTGGTTTATCCAGTAACAATTAACGAAGATGAATTAAAATAAATTATTTCTTAATAAAAACGAGCCGTATAGATAAGAGGCTCGTTTTTTGTTTGCCCTTTTTTTTGTTGTCATGGTATAATAAAATTGAATTTTAATAATTGGTAAAGGAGTTAAAACTACATAGTGGTAGAATTAGAAAAACTTAAGGAGACATTTAGTTTAAATGATTAGAAATGACGAGTTATTTATATCAAAAATATATTCAATTTTAGATAAAGAACAGGTTCGTTATGATGAACCTCTTAAAACACACACCTCTTTCAAAATAGGAGGTCCTTGTGATTACTTTTTAGAACCTAGAACGATTCGAGAGATTAATGAAACTTTAAAGTTGTGTAAAACCTGTGGACTTGAAGTATTTGTTTTGGGAAATGGAAGTAATCTTCTAGTAACGGACAAAGGATTTAGAGGCGTTATAATTCATATTTACAATAACTTTAGTGACGTGAGTATAACAGGTACACAAGTAAAAGCTCAATCTGGAATATCACTTGCATCTCTTTCAGCAAAGGCTGCAAATAATCATTTGACAGGAATTGAGTTTGCTTCAGGAATTCCGGGGACTCTAGGTGGAGCTGTTTGCATGAACGCCGGAGCATATGGCGGAGAAATGAAGCAAGTTGTATCAAAGGTTATAGCTACTTCTTTAAATGGAGAGTTAAGAGAATTTACTAAAGATGAACTGGATTTTGGATATAGACATAGTGTATTACAAGATGGTGATTATATAGTTCTCGAGGTGGAAATAGAGCTTAGTTATGGCGTGGTAGAGAATATTAGAGATACTATGAAAGAGTTGAATGCAAGACGTAAGGAGAAACAACCATTAGAGTGTTTAAGTGCAGGCAGTACCTTTAAACGTCCTGAAGGATATTATGCAGGAAAGCTAATTATGGATGCAGGGCTACGAGGGTATAATATAGGTGATGCAATGGTATCAGAAAAACACTGTGGATTTGTAATTAATACAGGTGAAGCAACTTTTGATGAAGTATATAGACTCATTCAATATATTAAGCATCAAGTGAAGGAACGTTTTCAAGTTGAACTTGAAAGAGAAGTGAAAATAATAGGGGAACTATAGTAGAGGAGAAAAACATGCAATTTTCAGTTGTGACAGGTATGTCAGGAGCAGGGAAAAGTACAGTTTTAAAGATGCTTGAAGATTTGGGTTATTTTTGTGTTGATAATCTTCCGCCAGCCTTGATTAGTAAATTTGCAGATATTTGTTTTAGTCCGGATTCTGGAATCAATAATGTAGCTCTTGGGATTGATGTTCGAGGAGGAGATTTTTTTAAAAAACTTTTTGAAGAAGTAGACAAACTTAAAGCAGCAGGATATAAGATAAATCTAGTTTTTATGGAAGCTTCGGATGAAGTGCTAATTAAACGTTTTAAGGAAACAAGAAGGCGTCACCCGCTTGTATCAACAGGAAGAATTGAAGATGGTATTACAAAGGAAAGAGTTTTGCTTGAAGAAGCAAAACGAAGATCGAACTATATTATTGACTCATCAAGTCTTTTGACGAGAGAACTAAAAGCGGAAATACATAAAATTTTTATAGAAGGAAAATCTTACGATAACTTAATTGTGACAATATTATCTTTTGGTTTTAAATATGGGATACCTTCAGATTCGGATTTAGTATTTGATGTAAGGTTTATACCAAACCCCTTTTATCTGCCAGAACTAAGAACTAAGACTGGTAATGAAAAAGAAGTTCAAGATTATGTAATGAAATGGGATGTTGCAGGAGAATTTCTTGAAAAACTTAAAGATATGGTTATGTTTTTATTGCCAAAATATGTGCAAGAAGGTAAAAATCAATTAGTTATTAGCATTGGTTGTACAGGTGGAAAACATAGATCTGTAACATTAGCAAATAAATTAAAAAATACTCTTTTGACAGATAATTATAGTGTAAATATTCACCATAGAGATATTGAAAAAGATTTTCACAGGGGAAAATAGGTGATTAAATGTATGCCAATAAACGGGTTGTATGTATAGGTGGAGGGACAGGGCTTTCGACTATGCTTCGAGGATTAAAATTATACACAGAAGAACTGACTGCAGTTGTAACAGTTGCAGATAATGGTGGTGGTTCAGGAATTCTTAGAAGAGAAATGAATATGCTTCCACCGGGAGATATTAGAAATTGTATTTTAGCGCTTGCAGAAGCAGAACCTGTATTACAAGATGTTTTTAACTATAGATTTAGAGAAGGTTCTCTTGAAGGACAAAATTTAGGAAATCTTTTTCTTGCTGCTCTTACTGATATATGTGGAAGCTTTGAAAGAGCTGTTGAAACAACTAATGAAGTTTTTGCTGTTACGGGACAGGTATTGCCTGTGACAACAGAGAATATTGAGTTGATGGCAGTTTATGAAGATGGATCTACAATTCTTGGTGAACACGAAATAGTTTATACTAATAAAATTGTACGTAAGAAAATTACCGAAGTTAGTTTAGTGCCTGAAAAACCGAATGCATATGTAAAGGCAGTTGAAGCGATCAAAAAAGCGGATCTCATTGTACTTGGCCCTGGAAGTCTGTTTACAAGTATAATACCTAATTTGCTAGTAGAAGGTATTAGCGAAGCCATCGTAGAATCATATGCTACAATAGTATATGTTGGAAATATAATGACGCAACCAGGGGAAACAGATAACTTTACATTGAAGATGCATGTGGAAGAAATTGAAAAATATTTAGGAAAAAATGTGATACAATATATTATTGCAAACAGTACTCACCTTGATGAAGACACTAAAATCCATTATAAAGATGATGATGCAATTATTGTTGAAAATGATTTGTTTGATAGTTTGAATTATAATATGATAGTTACTGATTTTGCCATAAAGTCAAGTAAAAATGGCTATGTAAGACATAATGCTAAGAAACTTGCAGATATTATTATCGGGTTATAATAGATTTTATCATAAATGGAGGAGGGTTATATGTCGTTTTCTTCTAAAATAAAAGAAGAACTGTCAAGACATATTGGCAGTGCAAGACATTGTAGAATTGCAGAAATAACTGCAATTATCAATATAAGTGGAAAAATTGAATTTGATGAACAAACTAACAAATATGGAATTAAAGTACATACAGAAAATCCTACAGTTGCAAGAAAATACTTTACATTATTAAAAAAAACATTTAATATTAAAGTTGAAGTAGTTATGCGAAGGAGTCAACATCTTAAAAAGAAGCGTGTATATAATGTATACGTTCTCAAAAAAGAAGAAGTGAAAAAGGTTTTACAAGCATGTCATTTACTGATAGATAATAAAGTAAATAAAGTAATTGAACCGTTAATTGTAGGAACAACTTGCTGTAAAAGATCGTATATAAGAGGCGCTTTTCTGGCGGCAGGATCTATGAGTGAACCTGAGAAAACTTATCATCTTGAAATAGTGGACGTTCATGATAAACATAGTAAACAATTAATGGAACTTATTAATCATTTTGAAATGGACGCAAAAACAATTCTTCGTAAAAAATATAATGTGATATATCTTAAAGAAGGCAAACAGATTGTTGAATTCCTTAATGTTGTTGAAGCTCATATTGCATTGATGGAACTAGAAAATCTTAGAATATTAAAAGAAATGCGCAATAATGTTAATCGTATTGTGAATTGCGAAACTGCAAATATTAACAAAACGGTTTCTGCAGCAGTTAGACAGGTTAGAGATATTCGTTTTATTGATGAAACTGTTGGACTGACTAAGTTAGCAGAACCTCTAGAAGAAATGGCAAGGTTACGATTGGAAAACAGTGAAGCGAGTCTTAAAGAACTGGGTCAAATGTTATCTTCTCCGGTAGGTAAATCTGGTGTTAATCACCGTTTGCGAAAGATTAGTGGATTTGCTGAAGTGTTGAAAGATAAAAAGGAGGACAATTATGATTGAAAAGAAAATGGAAGTTAAAATTGCATCAGGATTTGAAGCGAGACCTGTAGCGCTGTTTGTTCAAGCTGCAAGTCAATTCCAATCTAATATTTATGTAACAGTACAAAATAAAAAAGTTAATGCTAAAAGCATAATGGGAATGATGTCATTAGGTGTATTAGAAGGTGAATCACTTTTGGTTAGTGCAAGTGGTACAGATGAAGGTGAAGCTATAGAAGCTATGGAGAAATATTTGACCAAAAGCGAATAGTAACAATGATAGAGAGTGCCTTTGGTGCTCTTTTCTGTTTGCAAGGTGTGTTGCTAGACTAAAGGCTTGAAGAAAATAGATAATTGAAAGGACGAATATGAAAAGAATAGACAATAGAGAATATGATCAACTAAGAAACGTGGAATTTATTAAAGATTTTGTTATATATCCTGAAGGCTCAGTGATGATTCATATGGGAAATACTAAGGTTTTGTGTAATGCTAGTGTTGAGGAGAGAGTCCCTCCTTTTAAGAGAGATTCGGGAGAAGGATGGGTAACAGCTGAGTATGCTATGTTACCTCGTGCAACTCATGACAGAACAAGAAGAGATATTTCGAAACTTAAGAAAAATAATAGAAGTGTAGAAATACAACGATTAATAGGTCGTGCACTTCGTTCTGTTATTGATTTTGAAAAGCTTGGTGAAAGAACTATTACTATAGATTGTGATGTTATTCAGGCTGATGGTGGAACGAGAACAGCAAGTATAACAGGCGGTTATGTTGCTCTTTTTATAGCTGGAAAAAAACTAGTGGAGATGGGACTTTGTCCTGAAAATCCTGTAACAGGCATGGTTTCAGCAATAAGTGTTGGTATATTAGATGATCAACCATTGCTTGACCTTTGTTATGAAGAAGACAGTAAAGCGAGAGTGGATATGAATGTTATCATGACTGATCAAAAAGCATTTATAGAAGTTCAAGGAACTGGTGAAGATGGTTCTTTTACAAGAAATGAATTAAATCAGTTGTTGGATTTAGCTGAAAAAGGCAATTTAGAATTACAGAAAGAACAAAGAAAGATTCTAGAAAACTAAGAAAACTGATAGTGAGAAAACATATAAGGAGTAATTGATGAAAAAACTTATTTTTGCAACACAAAATGAACATAAAATGCTTGAAATTCGAGAAATACTTAAAGATTTGCCTTACGAGATTTTATCTATGAAGGAAGCGGGATTAGATATAGATGTAGTAGAAGATGGTGCAACGTTTGAAGAAAACGCTATAAAAAAAGCAAAAGAAATTATGGAAGTGACAGGTGAATTAGTCCTTGCAGATGATTCAGGGCTAGAAATTGATTATTTGAATAAAGAACCTGGAATATATTCGGCAAGATATTTAGGTAAAGATACGCCATATCTCAAGAAAAATCAAATAATTTTAAATCGTTTAGTAAATGCAAAAGGGGATGAACGTTCTGCTAGATTTATATGTGTTATTGCAGCGGTATACCCTGATGGAAGGGTTCTAACTGGAAGAGGCACTATAGAAGGTGTGATAGGAGATAAAATTACAGGAGAAAACGGATTTGGTTACGATCCAATATTTTTAGTACCTGAACTTGGTATTACAACAGCCCAAATGGAGCCGGAAGTTAAAAACAGTATAAGTCATAGAGGAAAAGCTCTACGCAAAATAAAAACGCAAATGGAGTAAATTATGTATAAAATATTAATTGTCAGTGATAGTCATGGCAGGAAGGGTCAAATTATGGACTTAATCGACCGAATAACAGACTTGAATCATATATTCCATTTAGGAGATGTGGTAAGTGATGCAATAGACCTAGAATCTATTTCAGGGCTCTTGGTAGATTATGTAGCTGGTAACTGTGATTTTAATGATATGATAACACCGGAGAATAAAGTGGTAGAAATTTTAGGCAAAAGATTTTACTTAACACATGGACATAATGAACGTGTAAAATATTCTCTAAAAAAATTAGAACGTTTAGCAAAAAAAGAAAAATTTGACGGAATCTTTTTTGGTCATACACATGAACCATATATGGAGTATTATGGAGAAACTTTGATTATGAATCCAGGCAGTATTTCTCTACCAAGAAATGGAAAACTTCCAAGTTATTCAATAATTCAAATTGACGACAAAGGCCGTGTTCATGGGACTTTGAATGACTATAAAAATTCTTCTGAAAAAAACTTCTGAAAAAGCATTGACTTTACATTCTAAAGTATGTATAATATCACTTGCGTCCAAAGTGAGCAAAAACAAGTACTTTGGAGCAAGCCGATGGTAGTATCGGGGTGTGGCTCAGCTTGGCTAGAGCGCCTGATTTGGGTTCAGGAGGCCGCAGGTTCGAATCCTGTCACCCCGACTTACATCTGCGGGTGTAGTTCAATGGTAGAACACCAGCCTTCCAAGCTGGTCATGTGGGTTCGATCCCCATCACCCGCTTATTTTTATCTCATGTGTTAGTATGGCACAGAAGAATAAGCACAAGTGATTCTAAGATAAAATGTGTGCCTGTAGCTCAGCTGGATAGAGCACCGCCCTTCTAAGGCGGGTGTCGTGGGTTCGAATCCCCCCAGGCACGTAGTAACAATAGTAACAAATATATGGTGGGTATAGTTCAGTGGTAGAGCGCTTGATTGTGGTTCAAGATGTCGTGGGTTCGAGCCCCATTATCCACCCTAGCCGAAAGGCAAAGAACATTGTAAAAATTTGTATGATTATTTCAAATAATCCTCTACAAAATTCATATATTAATTCCAAACCTCGCATATAGATTTGTATCATCAGCGAGTCAAGAGATTGAGTGGACCTTATAAAGTTTATTAGGTAAGGGCCAAAACAATGGGCATTCGCCAAGCGGTAAGGCACAGGACTTTGACTCCTGCATTCACTGGTTCAAATCCAGTATGCCCAGCTATGGGGCACTAGCTCAGTTGGCTAGAGCACTAGACTTTTAATCTAGGTGTCCCGGGTTCGAGCCCCGGGTGCCTCATTACAATTAAATACACCCTATTTAATTCCCAAAATTCCAGAGCAACGCAACGCTTCGAAGAAGCAAGCACCA
>JAOZKH010000018.1 GCA_029935405.1 Vallitaleaceae bacterium
CAGTTATTATAGTTCGATTACTTGGAATGGAGGAAGAAGCACTTAAATTTAATTATAATCATCCATTTACAGATATTCCAAATTGGGCAGACCCATATATAGGTTACTTATATGAGTCTAAATTAACGTTAGGTGTAGGAAATAATCTATATGGAAGTGAAAGAGATTTAACGCCTGAACAATTTATGACATTTTGTTTAAGATCTTTGTCCTATGATGACAAAATCGGTGATTTTGAGTGGGAAAAATCAATTGATAAAGCAGTTGAACTTAACATAATAGATAGTGAATTTAAAACATATCTTGAAACTAATAATAATATTTACCGAGATGATATAGTAGCAATATTATATAATTTGCTAAATATTATGTTTAAAAATAATGAAATTTCTCTTATAGATTTTCTTATAGCTAATGAAGTTATGACATTAGAATCCACGCTTAATTTAGGAGTATATAAACAACCAATGCCTATAAATGAGACAATCGTAATTAATAAAATTGTAATAGAAAAAAAAGCAGTTATTATCGATGAATTATATGGTGTTAAACACTATTTGATAGTACCTTTTGGAGAAATTGAAAAAAATTACATAAGTGTTGTTGAAGGAGTGACAAATAATGGAGTAACTTATCAGGTTGCAATAACAAAGG
Organism: Vallitaleaceae bacterium; assembly: GCA_029935405.1. GTDB lineage: Bacteria > Bacillota > Clostridia > Lachnospirales > Vallitaleaceae > UBA1351. The sequence goes on from JAOZKH010000018.1 coordinate 655, forward strand.
AGATGTTTTATTCTAATGAAATATTTGCACAACTAATTATTGGACAGGATTTTACATTTGCTGGGAATTTAGCTGTTAATATTTTGCCGGAAGAAAAAAACATAAGGTTTGTAATGATAACACAAAATTAAATGTACATTGCTATTTTTCCTAAAATCTTATAAAATATAAATAGAAACTTTATAAAAGGAGGCTGCAGTGGATAGAAATTACACAGAGTTCATGGATTTTCTTTTAGAAGAAACAATGAAACATAAAGGTACAGATTTGCATTTATGTGCAGGGAGTAAGCCGCTTATGCGGGTTAATTCTAAGCTTATGGAAATTGAAGGTACTGATAAGTTAACACCAGACGTTATTGTGAATTTTGTAGAAGCGTATTTAGGAGAAGAAAACTTGAATACTCTTAAGAAGAATAAATCAATAGATATTTCATACTCTAAAAGAAATCTAGGTAGGTTTAGGTGTAATGTGTATTTTCAAAGAGGTACATACGCTATGGCAATTCGAGCACTACCATTAGAAATACCTGAGTTTTCAACATTAGGATTACCAAATACAATAGAACGCTTTATTACAAAAACAAAGGGTTTAGTTTTAGTAACAGGAGCTACAGGAAGTGGAAAGTCTACAACGTTAGCAAGTATGATTGATTTAATTAATCAAAAATATAAATATCATATTATTACAATTGAAGATCCATTAGAATATTTACATAGACATAAGAATAGTATGGTGACACAACGAGAAATTGGGGAAGATGCCTTGAATTTTACCACAGCATTAAAGGCTGCGTTAAGAGAAGATCCAGATGTTATTATGGTTGGTGAGATGCGTGATATGGAAACAATTAGCATCGCATTAACAGCAGCAGAAACAGGGCATCTTGTATTATCTACCCTTCATACTGGAAGTGCAGTAAAAGCTATTGATAGAATGGTAGATGCATTTAGTAGAGAGCAACAAAACCAGATTCGTTCCCAATTAGCAACTGTTTTAGAGGGTGTAATATCGCAACAATTAATACCACAAAAAGACGGAAAAGGTCTTAGAGCAGTTAGTGAAGTTATGGTTGCGAATACAGCAGTTAGAAATTTAATAAGAGAGGGTAAACATTATCAGATTAATAATTTGATTCAAACAGGAAGCAAAATAGGTATGGTTTCAATAGAAAGACATTTAGCTCAATTGGTAAAAGAGGGAGCTATTGATTATGAAGCAGCAAAAATAAGGGCTACAGATTCACAAATATTTGATAACTATTTAAGACAACTAGGATAGTATAATTCACACAAGGAGGAAACATGAGAGTTATGAATCAAATCTCTAAAGAAGATACCATTTTATTTGCTAGACAATTGTCCTTAGCAATTCACAGTGACATCCCATTAACTCAAAGCTTAGAATTGATTAATGAAAAGACAGATAATGAGTCTTTAAAAAAAGTACTAAAGGAAGTATTAGATGATTTGAATATTGGTGAAGGATTTTCAGATTCTATTTCAAAACACGAAAAGATATTGTCTCCATTTTTTGTTCAGATGATAATGATTGGTGAAGAAAGCGGTACTTTACCAGAAATACTTGAACAAATTGCAGGTTCATATGAAAAACAATTAGAAACTTCTAACAAACTAAAATCAGCAATTACATATCCAATTATATTATCTGTATTGATGTTAGGTGTTGTTATATTGTTAATTGTTCAGATTATGCCTATGTTTAATGATGTTCTTAAATCATTAGGAGGAGAAATTCCTGGAATTACGGCAGTTATTCTAAATGTAAGCTTGTTTATACGAGATAATTTCCTTGTTATTATAGGAATAATAGTTGTGGCAATTGTAGGTGTTTATATGTATGCGAGAACAACTGTTGGACAGTTACTTGTGGATAAGCTTAAATTCAAATTGCCAATTTATAGTGGGTTAACTAGCTCCCTTCTTGCAACTAGATTTGCAAGGAATTTAGGCATACTTATTCAAAGTGGAATGAATTATCAACAAGCACTAGAGTTAATAAAACCTACTATGAATAATCAGTATGCGGAAGAAATGGTTCAAAAAGGAATTGAAGATTTAAATGAAGGTAGTTCATTAGAAGAAGTAATTGAAAAAATGGACCTATTTCCTTGGTTGCTTATGAAACTGTTTGGTGTAGCAGAGAAAACAGGACAAATGGATAAAGCATTAATGACTGCAGCTAACGAAATGGAAAAAGAAGTTGAAGCCAAAATGGCAAGATTGACAACAGTTGTTGAACCTATGTTAATTATTGTTTTATCAATAATTGTAGGTGTAATATTAATTTCTGTTGTTTTGCCTGTCGTTAATATTATGAATTCAATTGGATAGATGGTGATGATATGAAAAATATAGCTAGTCATGGAAATATTATTGGACCTATCATTATTTTTCTTGTAATTATTTTAATGTTTGTACAAGTAGATAGAGAAAATGTGGATCAAATGTACCAGCGTGAAGAACAAATAGAAAAAGTTGTTAAACAGTATGCCATAGCTTGTTATGCGCAAGAAGGTGCTTATCCTAAAGATCTTGCTTATCTTCAAGAGAACTATGGTCTTATTATGAACGAACAAAAGTATTTCTATTATTATGATTTGTTCGCATCAAATTTAATGCCGGATATTGAAGTTGTGTCAATTGAAAGAGGTGATGAGTAGTGCTAAAAAGAATTTCGGTTGAATCTGTACTTGTAATGTTTCTATTCATTGTTTTTGCATCAAGTATTGGGATGTTAATTGTAGAAGGACAAGCATCCTATAATAAGATAATCTCTGAAAAAGAATCTAACGAAAATAGAAGAATTGCTTTTTCATATATATCTAAAAAAATTAAGCAAAATGATTTTGCAGGTAATATTCAGATAGTAAAGCAACCTTATAATAATGGTAACGCGATTAAAATCGAACTACAAGGCATTGAAGAAGGTTATGTAACTTACATATTCTGTGTCGATAATGAATTATATGAGTTGTATATATCTGAAGAAGATCCTTTTGATAAAGAATTAGGGGAAATAATTATTAAGCTAGAACAATCCTTAAATTTTGTTAAAGATTCTGATTTTGACTTGATTCATATTAAAAATGAAGATGAAATTGTAACATCCATTAGCTTGCAGAAAGAGGTGGATGATGAAAAATTCTAAAAAAACCAATATTGCAAATCAAGGATTTACTTTAGTTGAAGTAATTATTTCAATTGCAGTCTTAAGTATCTTATGTGTAATATTCTTACAGCTATTTATTAAAGCTGATAGTATTGCCGATGATGCTAAAGTATTAGATGAAAGCATTATAATAACTAATAATTCCTTAGAATTATTAAAAGGTGTTAATTCAGTTAATGACATTAAAACTTCAGTTTTATTTGAACATTTTGATATTAATACTGCGGATGACGTAATAAAACTTATTCATAATTATACAGTTAAAACAGGTAGTCAGACGAAAGAGCAATATGTATTAGAGTTAACATTAAGTAATAAATCATATGATGAAAAGGTTAGTACTCAACTTTATCATGTGAAAGCAGTGGTAACTAATATAGATCAAGATGTATTATATGAGGTAACATCTCATGTAATATTAGATTAGGAGGTGCTCCGTGTTTAGATATATAAAAAACGAACAAGGTAGTACATCTGTATTGATTATTTTGTTGATGATAGTTCTTATGGCCTTTGGTGTTGCTGCATTAACAACAGCTCATGCAGGATATAGGTTAGCACATAGAAACAGTGAATTTACTGTGGATTATTACGAAGTTGAAGGAGATGCGGTTCAAATACAATATGATATATATCAAATATTAATGAATGTTAAATATGATATTGAAGAAAATGAGACTGTATTTGATTATGACACTTATACAGAAATGTATCATGAAAAGACAGAAGAAGCAATTAATCAATATATTATAGAGACTGAAAAAATACTACAACCTGCATTTGAAAAAGATGGGTTTGCTGGTTTAGTAGATGAACCTACTAGAATAGGAACATTTCACTATACTATAAAAGCAAAAGAAAATAATGCGAAAAATATTTCTGTAGTTATGGATTTGTATATGTCTGACAGTGATAAATACTCTATTATGGAAGATGTTATAAAGGTGATAAGTTGGTATGAATGGCAAGAAGGTGTTGGAGAAATAGAAGAGGAATTATTCTTTGAAGACCCTTTTGAGGACGCTGACTTTCAAGATCAATCAGAAGATGGAGATAACGATCCATTTAATTAAATAACTGGTTAAGGTGTCAAGTTTTAGTTTTCACACCTTAACCATAGGCGTCAAAACTAAAACTTATCTTTTGCAACATGTCCAGCAAGTTCAGCTTTTGCTCTTTGTTTAATAACCCAAGCCTCATCAATAGTATCATTAAATACTTTTACGCAAGCAGGGTCTAGGTTTAATTCAACACCTTCTTCAGCTAAGTCAACAAGTGCAGATGCAAGATTAACAATCTCCATATGGATATCATTTGTTCTATCAGCTTCAAAGATTTTATCTGCTGCTTCTTCGCTTAATTCAATGAATTTTTCTTTTGATGCACCACATTTAGGACATACGAAGGGTGCTTCGTCACCTTCGTTAATATAACCACAAACTTCACATTTCCATAATTTCATTTTATTACCTCCTTAAGTAGTTTAAATAATAATCATTATTATTTAAAAAGCAATTTAATTATATCATAGGGGTATTACAGTGTCAATGAGGCTGATATCTGAGTCTAATTATAATATATTGTTCAAGGAGGACAAGATGAGTGATAAATTAATATTTCACATTGATATGAATGCATTTTTTGCATCTTGTGAACAAGTTATTCGGCCTGACTTAAAGGGGAAAGCCATTGCAGTTGTCGGTGATGCTAGTCGCCGAAGTGGTATTGTTCTTGCTGCAAGTTATGAGGCGAAGGCATATGGTGTAAAGACAACAATGCCAATATACAAGGCGACACAGTGTTATAAAGATATAATACTAGTATCATCAACTTATGGATTGTATAGTGAAATGAGTAAAAAAGTAATGGAGATATTTGATTATTATACGCCAGTTAAAGAACAACTTTCAATTGATGAAGCATTTTTAGATATGACAGGAACAAAACAGCTCTTTGGAAAACCAGAAAAAGCAGCCAAAAAAATACAAGACAATATTTTAAATGAATTAGATTTAGGGTGTTCAGTTGGAATATCTTCTAATAAACTATTAGCAAAAATGGCTTCAGATATGAAGAAACCTATGGGAATAACGACTTTGTTTCCTTGTGAAATTCAAAAAAAAATGTGGCCGATGAACGTTGGAGAATTATACGGAGTTGGCAAGAAATCTGTTTCTAAATTAAACGAATTAGGAATTCATACAATTGGTGACCTAGCTATTACGGACAAAAGTAGCCTGAAAGAGTATTTTGGTATTAAAAGTTCAGAATATATGTTAAAATCAGCTAATGGAATTAGCTCAAGTAAGTTGGTTGAATCAGGTACTACAAAGGTTAAAAGTGTGGGAAATGAGTTAACCTACAGTGAAGATATTATTCAATTTGATAGAATTAAAAATGAATTGTTGTTATTAGCAGATACAGTCGGATATCGTTTGCGGCATAAGCTGTTAAAGGGCAGAACGTTACAAATAAAAATAAAATATAACGATTTCACCGTAATAACAAGAAGTATAACATTTAATAAACCGACAGATTCGACAGACTATATTTATGAAAAGGCCTATGAATTAATTAAGAAAAATAGAGGTGGAAAACCAATTAGACTATTAGGAATTTCTCTCACTAATTTTGAAGTTGAACTTGGCAATCAGCTGTCATTATTTGAACAAGAAAATAATTTTGAAACTAGTAAACTTGATATTATGGTAGATAATGTAAGGGATAAATTCGGTTATACAGCAATTAAAAGAGGTTCTTTAGTAGATAGAAACCAGGACAAATCTTAGATTTTGACCTGGTTTCTATCTACTTTTATAATATTTTATTAATATCTTTAATAACAATGGATATCTTTCCATTAGTTTCTGTAATAAACTCCATTTTATCTGGGTTATTATAGAATTCCATTGGAATTTTGATTTCAATACCTTCGTCAGTTTTAATTCGTTGTTTTTCAAAAGAACGTTGAATAGTTTTCTCTGTCATGGATATAGTTGGTTCTTCAACACCTTTTTTCTTCAAAGTATTAAAGAATATTTCTTTGACTTCTTCTTGAGCAGGAAAAGCTTCTTTGGCAAATTTTGTTAAGTTTAAATCCCCATTTTCTGATAGATTATTAAAAAGTTTCTCAGTTATATCTATCTTTTTTTCAATGTCTTCATCAAAGAATTTTTTGGAAACTTTATTTGTAGCTGTTTTTACTGCATTGAATTTTTCTTTAGAAGACAGTTTAGTGTGGCATTTAAAGAAAAGTTTAGATAAATACAATGTTTTTTTACCATCGATTTCATAATATTTATCAAGTATATCGACAGTTAATTCTTCAAGATCAATAATAGCACCTTCTATTACACGTTGACTAGTATTTGGCAGAGTTGTTCTGTGCTGAATAATCGTATTGATATTTATATCAGACTCATAATCTGTAAAATGAATATATGTATTTTGATAATTGAGTTTTAAGAGTGCTAAAAAATCTTTTTGTTTATATCGGTACATGATGACAGAAAGATCTGCAGAAGGTATATTTGTGTGAGCGCTCATTATAGCAAATAGTTGTCCAGCAACTTGCTTAGTAAAATTGACGAAAGTTGTTTTATTATCTTTGAATTCTTTAAGATAACGGTAGAACATATTATGTTCTTTATCAAAAATACATGGTTTTATTCCATCGTCATTCATCGACTTAACAATATGTGATATAAAAAACTCATTAATATTTATAGCTGTTGGCATTTCATCCATTGACATCACAGGAATACTCATAGATGAATCAAGTATATGTACAATTATTTTTTTGATAACAATTTCTTCATTTTGAACCATTTGTAACCTCTTTTCATTGTTAAGTAATAGTTTTGATACCCTAATCAATTATAAAAATTATAACATAGTTAGACATGTAAAATAAACAAGTATTTACATTTTTATTTACAATGGTATAATAGTTAGTAGATGTTGTTGAAAAGATAAAAGTGAGGAGTATATGATGGTAGAATATAATGAAAAAGTATATAAAAAGATTACAAATGGTGGAACAGCAGGTATTGTACTAGGAGTTTTATGTATTATATTTGGTATTACTTTAGGAACTATTTCTATTGTGTTTGGTGGTAATATGTTAGCAATTCGTAGGCACTTGGTTGATTAACAAGGACGTGAAATGATGAGAGTTGACAATGATTTAAGTGGTTTTAGTATTGTGTCTGTTATTGCTGGAACGATAAGCATGTTTTTATGGCTAATACCAGCACTTTCAGTATTTAGTTCCCTATTTACAATTTATGCAGGAGCAAGAGGATATGATTCTGAACAAGGTACTTTGTCAAAGGTAGGTATTTATCTTGGTGTAATCAGTCTATCGCTTACGATGTTAAGAAGTGGGTTAATAAATGGATTTATCTAATAAATATAGATGGATTATAGTTTTGCTATTTATTACATATATGGCATTACTTATATATTTAGTTTTATTTTCTGTAGAGTTTGGCAGGATTGCTGTTTCAAGAGACTATAATTTAATTCCATTTGATACAATAAAAAGATATATTAATTATAGAAATAAATTTAGTGAAGTGAATTACTTAACTAACATATATGGAAATATAATAGCATTTGCACCACTAGGTTACTTTCTATTTATATTCCAAAAGAAATACAGATTATTAAGTGGATTATTAATACCAATGTTTTTAAGTTTAGCCATTGAAGTAAGTCAATATATTTTAAGTGTTGGAAGCTTTGATGTTGATGATATTATTCTTAATACATTGGGTGGATTTATAGTCTATTTGATTATGTACGTATTATATAAGCTAAAAATAATTAAATAAATGGTTATATATGATTAAGGTGTCAAAACTAAGTTTTTCTAATTCTACCACCATATGTAGTACTCGGGTGAAGCCACCAAGCATACATATAGTGGTAGAAAGTTCAACTATGTAGTTTTAACACCTTAACCATACATTAATGAATATAATGAGAGTTGTAGGAAGAATTTATGAGAAATGATCCAGTACTTAAACTGAATCAAAAACCACATACACCTTATGGAATAGTATCGTTTATAATAGGAATAATAGGAATGATCCTTATTGTTATAACCATTATTATGACAGCAACTACTGAAATGTTAACTAGAAATCAACAACTTTTAGTAGGTTCTTTAGAAGGAATTAGTGTTATGTTTTCACTAGGAGGATTAGGTGTTTCAATAATAGGTGAAGGAGCAATAGAAATGGAACGAATATTCGTTCACATTAGCTTGCTCCTTCATGTTGTATTACTTGTATATCATGGTTATATTGTTTGGTTTGGATTTATTCTTTAGTTATAAAGTGTTTTTCTTAGTTTTATAATAATCGGTGATAGTAAAACGGCACCAATGAAACCAAAAACAAATTGTACTATATTTGCAGGGACACTAAAGATAGGAACTATAAAATCTCCTACGATAATTCCATAAGCAATATAATAACCAACAATCATTATAATGCCACCTATGACAAAGGATAACATTATCTGAATTGTCAGGGTGTTTTTTTGATTCTTTTTTGTAAATATTTTTAGTTTTAATCGTAATGAAATCATTCCTACAACATAGGCCATAAGTCCTTTAATAATTAATGTTGGAATAACCCAAAAAGTATATCCTGCCATTAAATCTGATAATGCACTACCTACACCTGCAGCAAATGCTCCGTATAAAGGTCCAAGGAGTAATCCAGATAAAAAGACCATTGTATCTCCTGGATGAATATATCCTGTTGTAAAAGGTACAGGAATACGAATAGAAAAAGTAGTAATAAAAACAAGAGCAGTCATTAATGATGTATAAACTAGTAGTAAAATAGTATTGGATTTCTGATTTGTCATATCTATATGTTCACCTCCAATGATGTTGTTTAGAAAAACTCTTAATAATTGAGAGCATTCATCATATATATGATATAATAAAACAAAAGTGTCGTGATTAGAAGAGCCAGTTTATTATTATATAAAGGGGACAGCGATGGAGCAGATATTTTTTCTGAAAAATGGAAGAAAACCACTATATATTCAATTGTATGATGCAATTATAGATAAAATTTATGCTGGTAGTATAGATGCAGATGAAAAAATGCCTTCAATACGACAATTAGCAAAAAGTATGAATTTATCTAGAACAACAATTGAAACTGCATATAATCAGCTTGTATCTGAGGGCTTTTTGTATTCGATACCGCAAAAAGGTTATTTTGTTATGGATATATCTAAACCTTTACAAAAGGAAAAATCACATCATAAAAAATATTCTAATGATAATAATGTTAGTAGGACAAAGCCTGTGTTAACACTAGATAAAGAAAAACAAATACGTTACGATTTTGTAAGTGAATACGTGGAAGAACAGAACTTTAATATAACAATGTGGAAGAGAAATATTAATAAAGTACTAAATCAGCAAGATACACAACTATTTAGTTATTCGAATCCTTTTGGTGAAAACTTACTAAAAGAGGCGATAACAGGCTATTTTACAAGGGTAAGAGGCATTAATGCTAAGAAAGAACAGGTAGTAATAGGTGCTGGTTCTAGCGCATTATTAAGAGCGTTATCAATACTGTTAAAAGAAGAAAAGTACAATGAACTATGTATTGATGATCCAGGATTTAATCAAGCTAAAGAAGTATTTGCACAAAATGGATATAGTATACGTGGAATACCGTTAATCAACAATGTTATAGATGTAAGCATGATAGAAAAACTCAGAAATAGAGTTCTATTTACATCACCGAGTTATCAATTTCCGTATGGGGAAATAATGCAGGTTCAAACTAGACATGATGTTTTGAACTGGGCTAAAGAGACAGATAGTTATATTATTGAAGATGACTATAATAATGAATTGAGATATGTTGGAAAACCAGTTCCGTCTTTACAAGGCATGGACTATAATGATAGAGTAATATATCTTGGGGCTTTTTCAACATTACTAATCCCCTCTATAAGAGTTAGTTTTATTGTACTACCTTTGCATCTAGTTGATAAATATCATAATATGTTTCTTAATAGAGTACAAAGCGCATCAAAACTTGAACAATTAGCTTTGGCAAGCCTAATTAATTCTGGAGACTTTGGCAAACATATTAGAAAGCTTAGAAAATCTTATCGAAACAAGTATTATAGAATTAAAGAATTATGTGCTAAATATCTAACAGATGTTGGAAAAGTACACATACCATCAGCAGGTTTGATTTGCGTTATTGAATTAATAAAACCTGTATCTGAAGTAGCTTTAAAGCAGGTAAGTTATGAACTAAATGTTAACATATTGGGAATTTCTTGGTTTATGACAACAAATACACTTAAAGGACTTGAAAAAAAACTGATTTTGAATTATCGTGGTATTAAAGAGCAAGATTTAGAAAATGGTATTATATTAATAAAGGAGCTAATATGCCAGTTATATTAGAAATGTTTTTATCTGTAAAAGTGATTATTATACTAGTATATATTTATGCATTAAGCATGTTTATTGTTGTGGCAGGATTTAAATGGAGAGGTATTAGTCGAAGAAAAGATGTTAAGTTAAGGGCTACTTTAATGCTTGGAACATTCCTTTTTTTAAGCCATAGTATTGGAGTTATGGTTATTAGCATTATGTTTTTATTTCTCAAAATTAATCAGGTGATAATAAGTGTATGGTTAATGTTTATTCTAGTATTTATTTCTGGTTTTATATGTGATGTAATATATATATTTTTTAGTAATTATCTATGGGATAGACTTGCTATTGATAGTGTTGATGGCTTCAAAATTTCAATAATTAGTTTGATAATTGTTACACCATGGTACTTTATAGCTAATTTGTTTTAGTATTCATATACGAATGGGGTTAAAAAATTAGAAACATAGTGCTTTTGCTAGCCATCCCCCTAGCAATTTGGTACAATTAATTCATGGCAGTTAATAAAGGAGACCAACTTATGGAAAAAAAAGCATTATTGATTAATGATTCACGTTTTGAGAGTTTAATATTAAAAGATATGCTTCAAAAACTTGAGTACAGTGTTGAAATTGCTGATGAGTTTGAAGCCTTATATGCAATTAATAAGTATGAACCACAATTAATCATTGTAAATTATATTATGCAGCAAACTAGAGGAGATAAATTAATTCAACTTATTAAAGCTGGCATGCCATATCTTAAGTGTTTGTTATCCTCAAATAGTGATATTAAAATATCAGATTTTCCTGGGGATTATATAGACGGCATCATTCATACTCCTGTATCTCAATATTTGCTTGAAAATGTTCTTGGAAATGTAGCACAGTCAAGTTTAGATGAAAAAACAAATATACATTGTACTAATTGCAAGCGTGACTTAACAGAGTTTTTAGACATTACATTTTGTCCATTTTGTGGTGCACCAATTATATAAGCACCGGAAAAAAATAAATCAATAGACTGAGAATAGTAATATAGAATTAATTTTCTTACAAATTGGGTGGCACCACGAAGCTTTCGTCCCTTTAGGAGGATAGGCTTTTTTTTGGGGGGAGAGAAAATGAAATATGAATTAGGAAATTTTAATAAAAATTAATAGTTTGAAATCAAATTATATGTTAATATTGATATAGCATAAAAGCAGATGATAAGATACTACTTGAGTTTAGCAGTTTTGGAGGCGAAGAAATGGGTAAAATTCATATAGGTTTAGATGTAGGTTCAACAACAGTTAAAGTCGTTGTACTAGATGATAACCTTGACATAATATATAGTAAATATAAAAGACATTACTCTGATATTAGAGCGACAGTTTCAAATATATTAAAACATATCAATAAACATTTTGCTAGTCGTAATGGAACAATAAAAGTCACAGGTTCTGGTGGTCTAGGTATTTCAAAGTGGTTGAAAATATCATTTATTCAAGAAGTAGTTGCTTGTTCAAAAACTGTTGAAAGACTGATTCCACGTACTGATGTAGCTATTGAGCTTGGTGGTGAAGACGCTAAGATTACATATTTTGATGGAACAAGTATTGATCAAAGAATGAATGGAACTTGTGCCGGTGGTACAGGGGCTTTCATTGACCAGATGTCTGCGTTGTTACAAACGGATGCTTCAGGCTTGAATGAACTAGCTAAACAACATAAAGTTATTCACCCTATTGCGGCAAGGTGTGGTGTATTTGCAAAAACAGATGTTCAGCCATTACTTAATGAAGGTGCAGCAAAAGAAGATATTGCTGCATCGATTTTTCAAGCAGTTGTTAATCAAACAATTAGTGGATTAGCATGTGGCAAACCAATACGTGGAAATGTAGCATTTTTAGGAGGACCTTTATTCTTCTTATCTGAATTAAGGCAAAGGTTTGTTGAAACACTAAATATGACTAAAGATCAAATTGTATTTCCGGAACATTCACAATTATTTGTTGCTATGGGAGCTGCTTATGAATCATGTGAAGAAGAGGATATAACTGTTAGTGAAATTGTGAGACGAAGTGAAGACTTGAAAGCAAATCTATCAAATGAAGTGCCAAGATTAGACGCATTGTTTAAAGATGAAGATGAATTGAAAGAGTTTATGAACCGACATAAGAAAGCAATAGTAAAAAGAAGTGAATTATCGACATATGAAGGCCCTTGTTATGTTGGTATTGATGCAGGTTCAACAACAACAAAAGTTGCCATAATTGGAGAAAACAAAGAACTACTTTATTCTTATTATGGTAGCAACGAAGGCAAACCATTAAAATTAATAGTAGAAGTAATTAATGAAGTTTTTAGTAAAATGCCAGAAAAAGCTTATATTGCCAAAAGTACGGTAACAGGTTATGGAGAAGCACTTATTAAAGCTGCGCTTAAAATAGATATAGGAGAAATTGAAACTATTGCACATTATAAAGCAGCAGACTTTTTCTTGCCAGGAGTTGAATTTATACTCGATATTGGTGGACAGGATATGAAATGTCTTCGAATTAAGGATGGTGTTATTGACGATATTATGCTTAATGAAGCTTGTTCTTCAGGATGTGGGTCTTTTCTTGAAACATTTGCACATTCTTTAAATATGCCGATTGAGGACTTTGCAAACGAGGCGTTAACAAGTAAGCAACCTGCAGATTTAGGTTCAAGATGTACTGTATTTATGAATTCGAGAGTCAAACAAGCTCAAAAAGAAGGAGCTGTTATAGGTGACATTTCGGCTGGTTTATCCTATTCTGTTATAAAAAATGCAATTCAAAAAGTAATTAAAATTCGCGACCCTAAAGATATGGGTGAAAAAATAATAGTGCAAGGTGGAACTTTTTATAATAATGCAGTATTAAGAGCCTTTGAATTAATATCCGAACGTGAAGTTATAAGACCTGAAATAGCAGGAATAATGGGTGCATATGGAGCGGCAATTATTTCAAAGGAACGTGCAATAGTAGGTGAAGTATCTACATTATTATCTCCAAAAGAAATGAGTGCATTTGAATTTAAAACTTCAATGGATCGGTGTCTGTTATGTTCTAATAACTGCTTATTAACGGTAAGTTTGTTTAATGATGATAGACAGTATATATCAGGGAACCGATGTGAAAAAGGTGCGGGTATTAAAAAAGCTTTAGAAGATAAAGTTGAAAATGTATATGATTATAAATATAAACGTGTATTTGCATATAAATCACTGAAAGAAAATGAAGCAAAAAGAGGAGTTATAGGGATACCTAGAGTTTTAAATATGTATGAAAATTATCCCTTCTGGCATACGTTCTTTACAGAACTTGGGTTTAGAGTGGTATTATCACCAAAATCAACTAAAAAAATATATGAAGAGGGTATTGAGACAATACCTTCAGAATCAGTATGTTATCCTGCTAAAATTGTACATGGTCATATTATGAATCTGATTAATCGTGGTGTTAATACTATTTTTTACCCATCTATTGCTTATGAAGAGAAGGAGTTTGATGATGTAGATAACAATTATAACTGTCCTATTGTTACGTCTTATCCAGAAACAATCAAACATAATATTGATGAAATTGTAAGTGGAAGTGTTAACTTTGTACAACCTTTTCTTGCTATCGATTCTAAAGAATTTATTCTGAAAGGATTAGGTGATTCTTTTAAAGAATTTGGTATTACTACTAAAGAATTAATTCTAGCAATTGATAAAGCTTGGCAGGAAAAAGAAAATTTTAAAAAAGATATACGAGATAAGGGAGAATATTTGGTTAGCGTACTTCAAAAAGAAGGACGAAAGGGGATTGTTCTTGCGGGACGCCCATATCATATAGATCCGGAAATAAATCATGGGTTAACAAATATTATTAATGAATTAGGGATGGCGGTGTTAACAGAAGATAGCATTGCACATCTTGGAAAACCGGATAGACCAATAAGAGTTCTTGATCAGTGGTCATATCATTCAAGATTGTATAATGCGGCAGATTTTGTAGGTCGAACGAAAGAACTTGAATTAGTGCAATTAACTTCTTTTGGTTGCGGAGTTGATGCGGTGACGTCTGACCAAGTTCATGAAATACTTGAAAGTTATGGTAAGTTATTTACATTAATCAAAATTGATGAAGGTAATAACTTAGGTGCAATTAGAATTAGGATGAGATCATTAAAGGCAGCCCTTGACGAACAAGAAAAATCAGGAAAAGTTATTACCAAAAAAGAAATAAAACATAATAATTTGAAGTTTACTAAAGAACATCGTAAGAATCATACTATTTTAGCACCACAGATGGCACCAATGCACTTTGAATTTTATCAAGAAGCTTTTGCAGTGTTAGGATATAATGTTATTGTATTACCTGAGGTTGATACTAAAGCCATTGATGCGGGGCTAAAATATGTTAATAACGATGCTTGTTATCCATCTATATTAGTAACCGGGCAGATTATGGCAGCGCTAAAGTCAGGAGAATATGATTTGAATAACACGTCGGTTTTTATCACTCAAACCGGGGGAGGTTGTAGAGCTTCTAATTATATCGGCTTTATCAGAAAGGCATTAACAGACGCAGGTATAGATACAGTTCCAGTAGTGTCATTAAATGCACTTGGATTAGAAGAACACCCAGGGATGGAGATTAATTTAAAATTAGTCAAATTAGCTTTAATGGCAACAGTACTAGGCGATTTGTTCATGAGAGTAACGCAAAAGACAAGACCATATGAAGTTAATGTTGGAGAAACAAATAGACTATATCAAACATACAAACATAAAGCTTTTGAAGTAATACAAACAGGAAGTTTTCGTTTATATAAAAAACTTATTAAAGAGATAGTTACAGTATTTGATAAAATTGAGCGTTATAATATTATTAAACCAAAAGTTGGTATTGTGGGAGAGATATTAGTTAAATACCATCCTACAGGAAATAATCAGCTTGCAAAGGTATTAGAAGAAGAAGGTACAGAAGTAAGTGTACCTGATTTAATGGATTTCTTCTTATACACATGTTACAATTCGAAGTTTAAATATGAAAAGTTGAATTCTACTCGTAAGAAATGGTGGGGAAATAAAATCGCTATAGAAGTAATTGAGTGGTTTAGAAAACCTGTAAAAAAAGCTCTTTCAAAGAGTAAGAATTTCAAAGCACCTACAAGAATTGAAGTAAAGGCAAAACTTGCTTCAAAACTTATTTCGTTAGGCAATCAAACTGGAGAAGGATGGTTTTTAACAGGGGAAATGGTTGAACTTGTTGAGCATGGGGTTGATAATATTGTGTGTGTACAACCATTTGCGTGTTTACCAAATCATGTTGTTGGAAAATCAATGATTAAACCAATAAAGGCAGAATATCCTTATGCTAATATTACTGCCATTGATTATGATCCAGGAGCAAGTGAAGTTAATCAACTTAATAGACTTAAATTAATGTTATCTGTTGCGTTTAGTAATTTAGAAAAAAAGAAAGATGATTAGTCTACTTTAAATTTACTTATTTCATTAAATAGAACTTGAAGTTGTTCGTTGCTATTTTCTTTGGAAATATTGATGTTTGTAGCTTCTGTTGCAACATCTTTAGACATATCAGTGATATCTATAATACTTGATGTAGAGTCAGAAATTGTTGTTGCGATTTCACTTATTGCGATGGCAACTTCATCAGTTGAACTTGAAACATGTTGTATAGAATCAAATATATTGCTCAACTTATTTTTGAAACTATCTGCATCATTATTGTATTGATTGCTAAGAGACAACATATCATCATAGTTTTTCATAACATCATTTTCAATGAAGTTCATGATTTCCCCAATCTCAACAGCCATGGTATTAACCGTTTCAACAATCGAACCTGATACTTGCTGGATTTCTGATGCTGAGCGTTGTGAATGTTCTGCTAACTTACGTATTTCATCTGCAACAACTGCAAAACCTTTTCCAGATTCACCAGCTCTTGCTGCTTCAATAGCGGCATTTAACGCTAGTAAATTAGTTTGGTCTGCAATATCCAAAATTGTTTGAGTTAAAATGCTGATTTTTTCAACTTCGCTAGATTGTTCAATTGTTTTATCAAGCTTTGACTTTGTAGATTCATAAACATGAGTAGCATTTTTGATTTTGTTTGTTGTTTCACCGCTGAGTCTTGCAGCCCTGTTATTAATTTCATTAGCAAGATTTCGACCTTCTTCAATGTCAGAACTAATAATATTGACAGATGAAGTGATTTCTTCAGTTGTTGCTGTGATTTCCTGTGTGCTAGCACTTGTTTCTTCCATAGCAGCAGAGATGTCTATAAGAGTAGTTGAAACCGCATTAATATTGTTATTAAGACTATTTAATTGAACATCCATATTTGTTGAAGATTCACTCGCTTCATTGATAGACGTGTGAGCTGTTCTTATAACACTTCTTAAACTTGAATAAAAAGCATTAATATAGGAAGCAATATCACTAAATTCGTTTTTAGATTTTATTTGTATAGTTGTTGTTAAATCTTCTTCCTTAGCGGCGTACTCTAAATTTGTAATTAGAAGGTTTGTTGATTTTTTGAGTGTTCTAATTAATAAAATAACAATGAAAAAGCTTAATATGATTATAATGATTGTAAATACACTAGAAACAGTAGTGTTTCTAGATAAAGATTCATCTAAAAACATTATTGTTTCATTGAGAACTTCATCAGTTAAAGATTGAATAGTATCTTCAAAAGGTACTAATTCATTTTGAATATATTCATATCTTTTATCCGTAGAATTAATAGTTTTCATAAAGGAAACTTTAGTAATATATGAAAAAGTATTTTTGTTAATAGATTCAATAGATATTACCAAATCTTGGTCGTATGCATAGGTATCTTGCTCAGTGATTTTAATTATATCTCTAAGGTTTGATATAGATTCATCTATAAACGTGGTATCTTTAGTTAATACAAAATCTTTAGATGCTTGACGACTCTCGTTAATATGGTATACAATAGATTGCATGTCTTTATTAGTCTGTCGTATTTGAGTTGTTAATGAGTTAAAATAAGTATTGATAACTAATGAGGCTAATAGGAGAAATATTATTAGTGAAAATAAAAAAGGAACTAAATTTCTTATGTAAGATAATCTGAAATTTGGCTTAGGTTTTCGAATATTACGTTTTTTTGATTTGCTACTTTTGGGTTTTTTTGAAATTTTTATCATTAAACATCACCTCGTATTTGATATTATCATTGTACACGGTCTATATCATTTATTCAAGTGAACAATTTGTAAAGAAATCTTAAAATATTATAAATGTAGACATATCATGATAAAATATTATAAGTCTTGAAACAAATAACACATATGACATGAAAATTTTTAGGAGGCATTATGTTTAGATCTGGATTCGTAACAATTATAGGTAGACCAAATGTTGGCAAATCAACACTCATGAATAAATTAATAGGTAAAAAAGTGGCGATTATGTCCAACAAACCACAAACAACGAGGAACAGGATACAAACTATTTTAACAACTGACACAGAACAAATTATATTTATTGATACTCCAGGCATACATAAGCCAGTTCATAAACTAGGTGAATTTATGAATAAATCTGCCTTATCAACTTTTGGTGAAGTAGACAAAGTGCTGATGCTTGTTGAACCTGACAAAAAGGTGGGAGTTGGAGATAGGTATATAATTGAGCGACTTAAAGAACTAAAAACACCGGTTACATTGGTAATAAATAAAATTGATACTGTTAAAAAAGAAGAATTATTACCAGTTATTGATGCATACAGAAAATTATATAATTTTGATGCAATCATTCCTTTGTCAGCACTTCGTGGTGAAAATACAGAAGCATTAATGGAAAATCTACGGAAAGACTTAATTGATGGACCACAATTTTTCCCAGATGGAATGATCACAGATCAACCAGAAAAACAATTTGTTGCTGAGTTAATTAGAGAGAAGACATTGTATCTATTAAAAGAAGAAGTGCCACATGGTATAGCGGTAATTATTGAGTTGTTTGAACCTAGAGAAGGTAGTGATATTCTTGATATTAAAGCTACAATTATATGTGAAAGAAAAGCTCACAAACCTATAATACTAGGCAAAGGTGGTAGTATGATTAAAGACATTGGAATTAGATCAAGACAGGATATTCAAAGACTGTTAGGATCTAGAGTTCACCTTGAACTTTGGGTGAAAGTGAAAGACCGCTGGAGAGATAGTGACTTTTTGTTAAAAAATTATGGATATGATCAGAAAAATGTAGACTAAAACAAGAAACTATATCTGTGAGTCTGACTTAAATTTATTTAGTGAGCAAATACAAAATATAGGAACAAGAAAATCCTGAGGGTTAACCCTCAGGATTTTTTAAGTACAAGATTATACAGTTTCTGGAGCAGGGTAATCAATACCTTTTGTATCAACTGTAACTTTTGTCATGAATTGAGGTTCTAAAGGCATATCAGAGTGATCTTTTTTTACATTAACAATTTCATCACATGCGTCAAGTCCGCTAATAACTTTACCAAAAGCAGCATATTGATTGTCAAGATGAGGAGCATCTGCCACCATAAGAAAAAATTGTGAACCTGCTGAATCTGGATTCATTGAACGTGCCATAGATAATACACCTCGAGTATGCTTTAATTGATTGTCAAATCCGTTGCCGCTAAACTCCCCTTTAATAGAGTAACCAGGATTACCCATTCCAGTTCCCTCAGGACAGCCGCCTTGGATCATAAATCCAGGAATAACACGGTGGAAGGCTAAATCATCATAATACCCCTTGTTAACAAGTGTAATAAAGTTATTAACTGAGTTAGGTGCAATATGAGGATATAATTCGATTTCTATAGTATCATCGTTGCTTGTTTTAATAGTAACTATTGGATATTCGTTTGCCATTGTAATTCTCCTTTTTAATTTCTAGTAATCATGATTATATCACAGAGAATATACCTTGTCATTATCGGTTTTATAAATAATTACTGTACTCAAACACAGTTTTGTAATAGAATGTAGTTAAAACTAATATAGAGGAGTTAAAATGTATAATTATAAATTAAATATTGCATATGATGGAACAAAATATAGTGGGTGGCAGAGAAATAAAAATGCTACTGACACTATTCAAAACAAATTAGATACTATTTTCACCAAGTACTTTAATGAAAAAATCGAAATAATTGGTGCAGGAAGAACAGATAAAGGGGTTCATGCTAAGAACATGGTGGCTAACTTTCATTGCAGCCATTTAATTGATGTGTCTTCTTCGAAAATTGAGCTTAATCATTATCTACCAAATGATATCGTTCTTACAAATATTGAAAAGGCAGAAGATAGATTCCATAGCAGATTTAATGCTAAATCTAAGATTTATAGTTTTACATGTATAAAAGGTTATGAAGGTATAAAACCGTTATTTAATAGAAACTATGTTGTTGTTTTAGATGATAAAGTCAATGTAGATATTATGAAAAAAGCAGCGAATGAGTTCATAGGAGAATATGATTTTAAAGGATTTTCTTCTGATAGAACCAAAAAATCTACGGTAAGAAAAGTCGAACATATAGAGATTATAGAAGATGAAACTAAAATTGTGTTTAAGTTAGAAGGAAATGGTTTCTTATATCATATGGTTAGAATTATAGTTGGAACTTTAATTGAGATTGGAAGTGGGGCAAGAGAAATAAAATCTATAAAATCAGTGATTAAAAATGGTGTAAGATCTGAAGCAGGATATTTAGTGCCAGCTCAAGGATTAGCACTTGAAGAAGTGAAATATTAGAAGAAGTGAAATAATAGAGGGATAAGATGAATAAACGCATATATTTAGTAAGACATGGTGAAACTCATTGGAATACGGCTAGAAGAATACAAGGACAACTAAATAGCCCATTAACTGACACGGGAATAAAACAGGCTAATTGGTTGGCTGAGAGCCTTATAGACACAAGAATAGATGTTATCTACTCATCTCCTTTAGGGAGAGCATACAAAACAGCACAAATTATTGCTAAGGATAAAAATATCCCAATTATTAAAAAGGATGAGCTGAAAGAATTGTATTTTGGAAGCTGGGAAGGGCAACTTAAAGATGAATTGAGTCAAAAGTATTCAAAAGTGGAATATAATTTGTGGAATGCACCACATAAATATATTCCAACTGATGGTGAAACTTTTGAGGAATTACTGTCTCGTAGTAAAATATTTTTTGAAGAAGTAATACTTAAAACTAAATATGAGAATATACTAATAGTATCTCATGCCATTATGTTAAAAGGATTTATTAATACAACACAAAAAAATGACCTTATAGATTTTTGGGCTGGTCCACATATTCAACCAACATCCCTAACTAAAGCAAAATTAGTTGAAGGAGATTTGATTTATGAAGTCATTGGTGATATTAGTCACTATAAAGAAAAAAGTTCATTTAATGGTTGGTTTAGTGATGATTAGTAGCTGGCTACCTTAACCAATCAACTAACGATAACTTATAATGCTATGAGTTTCTGAAAAAGATTCTAGTGACATGTCATAAAATTGCATTGTATGAGGATTATATGTTCCAATATTATTTTCTATTTTATTTTTAGAATCCCAGGTTGAATCACATATTAACCATTGTGAATCAATATATACTTCGTACCATGTATGATCTTCAACAATATTCAAAACATCTTTGGAACTATAGAATTCATCAATTGTAGTAGCAGCTACGCCTGAAACTTTTCGTGAAGGAATTCCTATGCTTCTTAACAGTGAAACAGTTAAGTTAGCATAACCTTCACAAACACCTCTTTTATCATATAACACAGTAAGTGCATCATTAAGACTATGGTCATAATTAGAAAGATTAATAACGCCTGGATTATCTAAATGATAATATATATTCTCAGCAACCCATTCATGAATAGCTTTTGATTTTTCGCTGGTTTCTGTCATACCAGATGTTATAGTTCTAGCAAGATTGATAATTTCTTCATCCTTTGGGTAAATCTGATATTCTTCTTTTAAATTATCAGAATCAGTATTATTGTTTACTGAATAATAAACCTTATTACGTTGATATATTGGATTGCTTGCAAAACTAAAGTAGTCATAATATCTAATTATGGGATAGTCTAAAATCCAAGAAGTATAAGTACCATAACGTGAAGAATTAAGATAAATTGAAAAAGTAAATTCATTATCACTTATAGTTGCTAAGCTTACAGGAACTGTTAGTGTATTGTTTTGGAACTTAAAAGTAGGGTCCATATCATCATATGTTATCAACGCAAATTGATTGGCAGTAGAGTGGTTTGCATAAACATCCATAATATTCTCATTAATAGTTAAGCGTAAATATTCAGAACTATTATTAGAATCAATTAAGATTTTTGAATCTGAAGTGCTTTCATATGGAACAAGGTTAAATAATTGAAAATATTCTAGAGGAATATCTCCGGTTTTTATAAGTGAAGAAATCAACATTTCGTCACTATTAGTTTTGTGTAAGTATAGAGCTTCGTAAGATATATTAGCTAAATCACCTCTTGTGAAATTTTCACTATTAATAGAAAGGTTAAGCATTTCGTCAAGAAAGTAAACTGCTTTAGTATAACTAAAATCTCCAACTTTATCATCATATCCTAAAGCTCTTAGAATAAAGGTTGCATATGCTTGAGCAGATAAGTGGTCATTAGAGCCAAACATATTCTCACCTATATCATTTATCCCTATACCATTTGTCAGATTATTAGTGTAGGCATAATTAGTATAAGGAACACCCCATGGAGGAACATCGCTAAAAACAGAAGCGGAAGGTTCGATTTCTAAAGCTTCATCCTCTTTGCCTAATAATCTAAGTAACATAATCAATCCTTCAAGCCTTGTAGGTTCTCTATCAAGTTCAAAGCCTAAATCTGAGCCTTTAAATACGCCAACGATTTTTAAAATCTCTGCAGCTTCTTCGGTTGAAGGTTGTTCATATCCAATAATTGGTTGAGTAAGTAATAAAGTAAATATTAATATTGCAGACAGTAATCTTTTCATATTAGCCCTCCAGTTAAGAAAAGGCTGTCCAGTTAAGGACAGCCTTAAGCTGATAAATGTATTATCTCATTGCTTCTTCAACTGCAACTGCAACAGCAACAGTAGCACCTACCATTGGGTTATTACCCATACCGATAAGTCCCATCATCTCAACGTGAGCTGGAACTGATGAAGAACCTGCAAATTGAGCGTCTGAATGCATTCTACCCATAGTGTCAGTCATACCATAAGAAGCAGGACCTGCGCCCATGTTATCTGGGTGAAGAGTTCTACCAGTTCCACCACCAGATGCAACAGAGAAGAATTTCTTGCCTTGTGCTAAAGCTTCCTTCTTGTATGTACCCATTGTTGGATGTTGGAAACGAGTAGGGTTAGTAGAGTTACCAGTAATAGCAACATCAACACCTTCAGAGTGCATGATAGCAACACCTTCAGGAACTGAGTCAGTACCATAACATCTTACGTCACCACGAACACCGTCAGAATAACGTTTTTCTTTTACGATTTTAAGTTCTCCAGTAATCATATCATATGAAGTTTGAACATATGTAAATCCATTGATTCTAGAGATGATAAAAGCAGCATCTTTACCAAGACCGTTAAGGATAACCTTTAGTGGATCTTTACGAACTTTATTAGCTGAGTTAACTATTCCTATAGCACCTTCGGCAGCAGCAAATGACTCGTGACCTGCAACTAATGCAAAACATTTAGTTTCTTCACGAAGTAACATTGCAGCAAGACCACCATGACCTATCCCAACTTTACGAGTTTCAGCAACTGAACCAGGAATACAGAAAGATTGTAAGCCTTCGCCGATAGCGTCAGCAGCGTCAGCGGCAATTGTGCAACCTTTTTTGATAGCGATAGCAGCACCTACAGTATAAGCCCACATTGCATTATCAAATGCGATTGGTTGAATATCTTTAACTATTTTATAAACGTCAATACCTTTTTCATCACAAACAGCTTTAGCATCTTCCGGGGTTTTCATGCCGTATTGCTCTAAAACAGGAGTGATTTGATTGATTCTTCTTGAGTAACTTTCAAATAATGGCATTCTAATATCCTCCTATATTATTCTTCTCTTGGGTCGATGTATTTAACAGCGTCTGTATAACGACCGTAAGTACCAGTTGCTTTTTCTAAAGCTTCATTAGCATCCATACCGCCGCGAATCCATTCCATCATTTTGCCTAATTGAACGAATTGATAACCGATAACTTCATCGTCAGAATCGATAGCTAAGCTTTTTACATAACCTTCAGCTAATTCTAAGTAACGTGTACCTTTTGCAGTAGTACCATAAGTAGTACCAATTTGAGAACGTAGACCTTTACCTAAATCTTCAAGACCTGCACCAATTGGAAGACCACCTTCTGAAAAAGCAGTTTGACTACGTCCATATGCGTATTGTAAGAAGATTTCTCTCATTGCAACGTTTATTGCGTCGCAAACTAAGTCAGTATTTAACGCCTCTAACATAGTTTTGCCAGGTAAGATTTCTGATGCCATAGCAGCAGAGTGAGTCATTCCTGAACATCCAATAGTTTCGATAAGAGCTTCTTCGATAATTCCGTCTTTAACATTTAAAGTAAGTTTTGAAGCACCTTGCTGTGGAGCGCACCAGCCTACGCCGTGCGATACACCAGAAATGTCGCTGATTTGGGTTGATTGTACCCATTTTCCCTCAACTGGAATTGGAGCTGGACCATGGTTTGGACCCTTTGAAATAGGGCACATTCTTTCGACTTCATGTGATAAAATCATTGTGGATTGTTCTCCTTCCTTAATATAAAATAACACTATTGTGTCAATAAGCTCTAAGATGTGAGAGTAAATTTTAGTTGCATTACGTAGTGTTAATGTTCAACTCTGCACACACTGTTATAGTTTAGCAAATAATTGATGATTTGACCACCCTTTTTACTAGAAAAATGCATGTAAAGCATAAGGTTGTGAAAAACGTTGCTTTTATAAAAGCAACGTTTAACTAAAATTGTTAATAATGACGGATGAAATAAGTCCCTAGCCAAGTGAACTTCTTAGAAATGTTTCTCCCATAAGATAAAAATCAATTTCTTTAGCAAGTTTTCTACCTTCAGCAATTGCGTGAACGACTAATGATTGACCTTTTCTCATATCGCCAGCAGCAAAAACGTTTTTGACTGATGTTTGATAAGAAGAGTCGGTAGAAACGTTGCCACGAACATCATAATCAACACCTAAGTCATCTAATAGACCAGTGTGCTTTGGATGTAAAAATCCCATTGCAAAGAGTATGAGATTTGCTTCAATAATAAATTCGGAACCTTCAATTTCTTTCATATAAGGGCGACCGCCATCTTCTGGTGATATCCAGTTAAGTTTGATACATTTAAGACCGGTTACGTTACCAACTTCATCACCAATAAATTCTTTGGTTCCAATTGAGAACATACGTATATCTTTATCATAGTGAGTCATTGCTTCATTATGTGAAGAACTTGTTTTATAAAGACGAGGAAATACAGGCCAAGGCTGAGAATTATCTCTTTCTTTAGGTGGCATTGGTAATAATTCTAATTGAGTAATGTCTATGGCACCTTGTCTTAGTGAAGTACCGATACAATCTGAACCTGTATCACCACCACCAATAACTACTACCTTTTTACCTTCTGCAGTTATTGAAAAAGAAGGGGCTATAATTTGACCAGAAGCTCTTTTGTTAGCTTGAGGTAAAAATTCTGTTGCAAAGTGAATACCCTTAAAGTTACGGCCTGTAATTGTTAAATCTCTAGGTTCTGTGGAACCACCTGTAAGACCGATGACGTCAAAACTTTTTAATAATTCTTTAGTAGTAATATCAATGCCTACATTTGTGTTGACCTTAAAGTCGACGCCTTCATTACGCATTTGATCGACGCGTCGATTAATATATGATTTAGGCAATTTATAATCAGGAATACCATATCTCATAGCTCCGCCGATAACATCGTTTCTTTCAAATATCGTTACTTTGTGACCAACTCTTGCCAATTGTTGAGCTGCAGCCATACCAGCTGGACCACCACCTATAATTGCAACTTTTTTGCCAGTCATAATAGCTGGTGGATGTGGTTTGATCCAATTTTCTTCCCAACCTTTTTCTACAATAGCAAGTTCGATATCTTCAATTGTAATAGGGTCGTTAATAATGCCAAGAACACAACCGCCTTCACAAAGTGCAGGACAGATTTTACCGGTAAATTCAGGAAAGTTATTGGTAGTATGTAATACTTCTAATGCCTTTTGCCATTGATTGTTATATACTAAATCATTAAAATCAGGGATAATATTGCCAAGTGGACAGTTATGGCTACAAAAAGGTACACCACAATCCATACATCTAGCAGCTTGTGTCATAATTCCTTGTGTATCTTGTGGGATGTATATATCTTGCCAGTTGGTTATGCGTGTTTTGGCATCTTTATAATCACCGTTTTTACGAATAATTTCTTTGAATCCTGTAGTTTTTCCCATATTGTCACCTCCTAGACTGTAGCAGCATTAGCTGCTTTTTTGATAAGAACATCTTTATAGGCTGGAGAGATGACTTTAATGAATTTTGACTTATAATTATCAAAATCATCAAGTATTTCTTGCCCTTTGTTGCTGTTGGTGTATTTAACATGCTTTGAAATCATATCTTTCACTAATTGAATATCATTGGTATCTTGAAGTGGTTCTGTAACAACGATTTGATGGTTACATTGCATTTCTTCGAAATTACCTTCAAGATCAAGAACAAAAGCTTGTCCACCACTCATTCCTGCACCAAAGTTACGACCCGTTGTACCAAGAATAACAGCAACACCACCAGTCATATATTCACAACCATGGTCACCAACACCTTCAACAACAGTGTTAACACCTGAGTTTCGTACAGCAAAACGTTCGCCAACTTTACCATTAATATAAACATCGCCACTTGTAGCACCGTAAAGAAGAGTATTACCAGCGATTATATTATCTTTTGCGGAATATATTGCATCTTTTGGAGGATATATTATAAGCTTTCCACCTGATAAACCTTTACCCATATAATCATTACAATCTCCCTCAAGTTCTAAAGTCATTCCCTTTGTGGCAAAAGATGCAAAGCTTTGCCCTGCATTACCTGTGAACTTATAGTGGATTGTATCTTCAGGCAAATATTCACCTTTTGTAATTTTTGCAACTTTACCAGCAAGCATAGCACCTACAGTACGATGTATGTTTCGTATAGTATATTCTTTGTAAACTTTTTTTCCTTTTTCTAATGCTTCTTTAGCATCAGCTATTAATCTTCTGTCAAAAATCGCATCAAGATTATGATTTTGATTCATCATATGACGAGGTTGAATTCTTGATGGTAATTCAGGTTTATATAAAATATTCTCAAAATTAATACCTTTTGATTTCCAATTAAGTATATCATTGTTTGGTTCAAGTAAATCTACACGACCTACCATTTCGTCAATTGTTCTAAATCCAAGTTCAGCCATGTATTCTCTAAGTTCAGTAGCAATAAAAGTAAAGAAATTCACAATGTGCTCAGCTTTGCCCTTAAAGTTTTTGCGAAGTATTGGATCTTGAGTTGCTACACCGACAGGGCAGGTATTGTTTTGACATTTTCTCATCATTATACATCCAGATACAACTAAAGCTGCAGTTGCAAATCCATATTCCTCTGCACCAAGTAATGTGGCAATTGCAATGTCACGACCAGTTTTTAGTTGACCATCGGTCTGAACAACGATTCGACTTCTTAAATTGTTCATAAGTAAAGTTTGTTGTGTTTCAGCTAAGCCTAATTCCCATGGAAGACCAACATATTTAATAGAACTAACTGGAGCTGCACCGGTTCCACCATCATGACCTGATATAAGAACAACGTCTGCATGGGCTTTTGATACACCAGCAGCAACTGTGCCAACACCTACTTCAGATACAAGCTTAACATTAATTCTTGCTTGCTCATTAACATTTTTAAGGTCATATATAAGTTGGGCTAAGTCTTCAATGGAGTAAATATCATGGTGGGGAGGAGGGGAAATTAAGTCGATACCAGGAGTTGAATTTCTAACTTCTGCAATAGCTTTAGAAACTTTATGACCTGGAAGATGTCCGCCTTCGCCTGGCTTTGCGCCTTGTGCCATTTTAATTTGAAGTTCGCTACAGTTAACTAGATATTCAGTATTTACGCCAAAACGTCCAGAAGCAACTTGTTTAATAGAACTTCGTTTAACATCATCATATAATCTGTCTCTTGACTCGCCACCTTCGCCTGAATTAGACTTAGCACCAATTGAATTCATTGCTTTTGCTAAAGTTTCATGTACTTCCTTAGAGAGTGAACCAAAACTCATAGCACCTGTAGCAAACCTAGGAAGTATGTTTTTAATAGGCTCTACTTCTGAAAGTGGAATTGACTTATTAGGCTTAAATTTAAGCAAACCACGGATAGTATTAAGTTTACTTGCTTGATCATCAATAAGCTTTGTATATTCTTTATATAATAAATAATTATTTGTACGACAAGAGTGCTGTAATTTGCTTATGGTTTCAGGTGTGAATAAATGATTTTCACTACCTTTTCGCCACTGATGTGAGCCACCTTCGAGAAGATTTGGATAAGGATTTCTAAGAGGGTTAAGGGCAGTATGATGTCTTATTGCAACTTCTTTGGCAATAATACCTAAATCAATACCTTCGACGCGACTTACAGTGCCTGCAAAATATTTATCAATTGTTTTGCTGTTAATACCAATAGCCTCAAAAATTTGTGCTCCGTGGTATGACTGCAATGTACAGATTCCCATTTTTGAAAAAATCTTTAGCAAA
The DNA here is from genome assembly GCA_029935405.1 of Vallitaleaceae bacterium. GTDB lineage: Bacteria > Bacillota > Clostridia > Lachnospirales > Vallitaleaceae > UBA1351. Next base: position 29,170 of record JAOZKH010000018.1, read on the forward strand.
CCTTTACCAAGTGCTTTAATATAATTATTGCTCGCCTCTTCATCAGATAAATCATCATTATTAATATAAAGATTTGATTCGACAAGCTTTGAAATTGAGTTCATTGCTACATATGGATTAATTGCATCCACACCATATCCTATAAGTAAAGCCATGTGCATTGTATCTCTTGCATCTCCTGTCTCAGCAATAATATCAACCTTGGTACGAAGTTTTTTGTCAATAAGGTAGTGATGTACACTTGAAGCGGCTAATAACATTGGAATAGGGGCAGAGTATTTATCAACACCACGATCGGATAAAATAATCATGTTATAACCTTCGTGAATGGAGTCCTCTACTTGATGATTAATTCTATTTAAAGCTTTTTCAAGACCTGAACCTTCATCATAAATGTTAAAAAGTGTAGGTATTTTTATCGAGCGGAAATCAATGTGATCAATATGAACTAATTTTTCTAATGCGGCACTATCAAGAATAGGTTGCTTTAGTTCGATGAAATTAATATCTTTAGTAGCATCTAATTCACCTAAAAAACTTCCGCGATCACCTAATATCTGAACGCTACTCATAACAAGTCTTTCACGAATGGGATCAATGGGCGGATTGGTAACTTGAGCGAATAATTGCTTGAAATAATTGTATAAAAGTTGAGGCTTCTCAGATAATACAGCTAATGAAGCATCGTTACCCATAGAACCAATAGCTTCTTTGCCTGATATAGCCATTGGAGCTAAAACTTTTTTAAGCTCTTCTTCAGTATATCCAAAGATTTTCTGATATTGCAGAAGTCTTTGATCACCTAGTTTGAGTATTTTGTGAGGGACAGGAATATCTTCAAGTAAAATTTTATTACGCTTAATCCATTCCTTATATGGTTTTTTTGAAACGAGCTCATTTTTGATTTCTTCATCAGGTATAATTCTACCTTGTGTTGTGTCTACAAGAAACATTTTACCTGGTTGTAATCGGCCTCGTTCTACAACGGTATTTGTATCAAAGGGAAGGACTCCTGTTTCAGATGCCATAACAACGATATCGTTTTCTGTAATAAGGTATCTTGCAGGTCGTAATCCGTTTCTGTCTAAAGTGGCACCTATCTGTATACCGTCAGTAAAAATAACAGCAGAAGGGCCATCCCAAGGTTCCATTAATCCTGCGTGATATTCATAAAAGCCTTTTTTGTCATCTGACATATATTTATGTTCTTGCCATGCCTCAGGAATAAGAATGCTGATAGCATGAGCAAGAGACTTGCCACTTGCAAGCAAAAGCTCTAATACATTATCAAGATTAGCTGAATCAGAACCGCTTGGTTCGATAATAGGATAGACTTTCTTAAGTTCATCTCCAAATATATCTGACTCAATTACACCTTCACGGGCGTTCATCCAGTTAATATTCCCTCTAAGTGTATTTATTTCTCCATTGTGAGCCAAATATCTAAATGGTTGTGCTCGATCCCATGAAGGAAAAGTATTAGTTGAATAACGTTGATGTACAAGTGCAATTGCACTAATCATATCAGGGTCTGATAAATCAGGAAAGAATTCAGGAATTTGGAAAGCGAGTAGTTGTCCTTTATAAATGATAGTTCTTGCAGATAAACTACAAACATAAAAAGCTTCTGTATATTTATGCTTTGCCTTGCGTATGGCTAATTCGATTTGTTTGCGTACTATGTATAATTTTCTTTCAAAGGTATCAATAGTTAAATCCCCTTTTTTAATAAATAATTGATGTACCATAGGTCTTGTTCCACCAGCGGTCAAACCACATGATTCAACATTTTGTGGTACATCTCTCCAACCAATTAATTCTAAACCTTCGTTTTCAATAACTCTTTCGCAAACACCTTCGCAATAATTACGTGCATTAGGTTCTTGTGGTAAAAATATCATACCAACCCCGTATTCGCCTTCACCTGGAATAGGGTAGTTAAGTTCATTCATTTTTTTTGCCAAAAACGCATGGGGTATTTGAATTAAAATACCAGCACCATCTCCTGAGTTAGGATCAGCACCAACTGCACCTCGGTGATGTAGATTTGCAAGGATTTGTATACCTTGTTGTACTATTTCATGTGATTTGTCGCCTTTTATATGTGCGATAAAACCAACACCACAATTGTCTTTCTCCATAATTGGGTCATACATTCCCTGTTTTGGAGGTAAGCCATAAGAATTTTTCATAAATAATGCCTCCTTATATAATACGTTTATTGACCGTGTTATTAACTATAATGATTCTAGTGCACTGATTATAGCATAGGCTAAAGTTGTATTCAATAGTGAAAATGAAAGAGATAGAAAAAAATATTTCGTTTTGGATTTTGACAATATTTTATAAGTATAAATATCTGCACATGAAAGTAATTGTCCTAAGCCTGTATAAAACAGGTTTTTCGAAGAAACTATAAGTGATTCTAAAAAGAATTGCCACATTAGATGGATAAGAATATTTGTATGAAATTACAATATTGCATAATGTAACTTGCAAAATCATAAAATTATTCAGAATTTTTTTGATTTTTTTCATTATAATCGCCAATAACTGCGTTGACTTCTCCACCTAAAATAATAATGATACTACAGGCGTAAAGCCATAACATAATTATGACAATATCAGCAAGGCTACCATATATATAGGAAAGAGAAGTAGACAAATTGACATAAATCGAGAAAAAGGCAGATATTCCAATCCAACCGGTTGTTGCAACAATTGTACCTGGTAATGTGGACATAAACCGGTTTCCATGAGTTGGGACAACGTTATAAATACCACTAAAAAATAATATTGACATAAGTATAGTGAAAATGTAACGTATAAAATCAATAAGTAACTCAGGATTAAATGGTACATTAATATATTCAATTGCAGTGTTATAAATCCGATTGCCAAACAAAATAAATGCACCGGTAAGTATTATGATTAATACAAAAGCAATGGTATATATAAAAGCTACGAGCCTAATAACTATAAAATTTTGTTTTTCTGTTACACGATAAGCAACTCTTAGACTTTGAATGATTGCATGAATAGCCCTTGAAGCAGACCATAAAGCAATGAAAGAAGCAAAAGGGAGTAATGTAATAGAAGTGTTATTCAAAGCATCATTAAATAAATAGGTCAAAAAGTTAATAACAGTATCTGGAAAAAGAGCTGTAAAATCTGCAAATAACCCTGTATCTGAAAAGTTTGATATTCTAAATATTTCAAGAGAAACTATTGTAAAAGGAAATACAGAAAGTATAGTAAAAAAAGTTAGTTTAGTTGCCATTGCACTAACTTGATCTTCGTTGTACCTTTTTTGGATTTCTCTTATATGGCCATACAGTTTTGTATAATCTGGTTTTTGCATAATCTATCCTTTACTCTGCCTTATTTACTACTCTTACCATAACATGTATTAAGAATTATTGGAATAAAAAACAGTATTAATGTAATGATTTAAAATAATTAGTAAATAGCTGAGATGTTCTTTTTGCACTAGAAAAAATCAATTAAATGTGTTAAAATATATACTTCAAGGAAACCATGCTTCGAGTTAGGAAGGTTTATATGATTGAAATAATTAATAAGGAATACAAAGCAATTTTAGTTGTACAAGCTGAAAAAATAAGTGTTAAATCAAAACTGATCGTATCAATTAAAAAACCACAGGTGATTCATATGTACGCATATGATTTACATTTGCTTTTTTCTGAAGTTAATGTTGAAACAGTATTATATTATATAGAAAGATTTGAAATTGACTACCTGTGTCTAAATATACCAATCACAAAGTATATAAAGGTTGCTAGTGAATTGATCAATAGACTCAATAAAGAAAATTGTTACATTAATGTTATATGCTCAGGGGATGCTATTACACCACAAATCGCAAAAGATATCGGGGCACAAGGATTTACTTTGACAGGTGATGACTTAATAAGAGTAATGGAAGAAATTAAGATTGAATAGTCTGTCAAGAAATTAAGATTGAATAGTCTTGACAAAAAAATAGAATGTGTTATTCTAATTA
>JAOZKH010000245.1 GCA_029935405.1 Vallitaleaceae bacterium
AAGCTTAATAAAGAATAAAATTCAGGAGGATGTATGAAAAATTCAGTAATGTTATTACTTATTATTGGTTTAATTCCTTCAAATTTTATAACCACATTCGCTTCAAATCATTATCAACAATATAAAATTATTTCCACTACGGAGTAGAATTATTAATGGACCTTGAAATCTAAAACTTGCTACACCTTGTTTTGTTTTGTTACTTCATATGTTCATGAATAATTCGGGTTAAATCAAATTATTTCGTACCTATCCACTAGATACAATTCAAAGGAGTGTAAGATTACTATGCAGTCAAGAAAAATATTAATAATTACAATAGTAGTTATATTACTTTCATCAATCACAGTAAATGCATCAACATATCTTGGAACAATTAGTCACTGGCAATCAAGTTCGGACAGAGTATCAAGATGGGATGAAACGGTTCAGACTTATGATATTCCACTTAATCAATCAACTGCAAGTACTTGGATTAGTTATGTAATGCCTAATGCTAGATCTCAATGGAACAATGTTAGTGGCCTAAGTACAGGTACAACTACTTCTGTATATAATGCAGAAGTATATATATATTGCGGAACACTTTCTGAAATACAGAACATCAAGCCAACATTCTTATCTATTTATGGAGGCTTAACATCCCCTGCATCTTATGTTCAACAAGGGTATTACAATTATTATATTAATGGAGCCTATCAAACAAGATATCAATATGAATATGTATCCTCTGATACTGCATCTGTTTATCTAAAAGAAAGTGCTGGTTATTCAACTAGCGAAAAGAAAATGATTGCAGCACACGAATTAGGACACGCAATTGGTTTCCAAGGTCACAACCCGGTTTCATCAGAAGTAATGACCTCTACTGTAAACTCTGATTATACGATATCCTCAGATGAGGATGATCATATAGAAATATCTTATTAGGAGGAGAAAAATGAAGAGATTATTAAGTATACTGTTACTAACTTTATTGATATTAACAGCATGTTCAACTAATTCAGAAGACATCAATACTAGCAACGAAACTTATGAGACAAAGGTTGGTGATAGCACCGCCGTTGTCGAGCAATCAAAGGATTCTGCTACCTTTGAAAGTGAATACTCCCTTGATGATTTTGTTAACCTTTCATCAAATATCGTAAAATGTAGAATTGAAGGTTTTTCTGAATTTGATAAAAACATATTCATATACGAAGCTACGATAATAGAAGAATTAAAAGGAGAGATTATAGATTTACCTTTTACGTTCTATGCTGATAATAATTATGATTTAAATAAGGAATATGTGCTTTTTCTTGAATTCTTCGACAGTGCTTTATATGGGCACCGGGTGTATAAACCGATAATATTTGCTTCCACTGATGAAGAAAATATTTTTAGTTACTATACAATTGATGATAAAGTACAACTCTCATATGATGAAGAGTCTGCAACTGCTAACTACTCAAGCTTAAAGCAGTTTGTTAAAAAAGTGGATAATGGGCTTAAAACAAATAAATCAACTGTAGAATCAAATATAATTTATACGGATGATTTTGATGTGTTAATTGAAAATAGTGACTATATTTGTCAGATAGTACCTGTTGAATTAATAGCTTCAAACCCTGTTCTAAACTATATGAAATGCAAAATAACTAAGAACTATAAAAATAAGCTGAAAGAGGATATTTTGATTTTCTTGCCATCGGATTCAAAAATAGGTGAAGAATATTTGGTATTCCTGTTTGAGTCATCGGAAGGTGTCTATGAGATTAATTCATTAATTAGTTTTATTGCAAAAACTGAGGAGAAGACGTTCAACAAAGTACTCAATAAACTAGTAAAACAGTAATAAATTATTATGGGTAGCCAACTATATTATAGCTGGCTACCCACTTCACTTGTTCCGACCTTTTTTTATTATCCTGAAAAGGTATTGTCTTGCATAGCGAGTAATCTTGAAGCTTCTAGACCAGCAAAAGCGAGAAGTTGTGATGGAGTATTAAATCTATGTATATCACCTATTCCAGATATAATGACTGAACCTAAGCCATAGGAGAACCCTGGAATAGATAGTATTGGACTTTGAATTTCGTTCATAATAGATTTGATTTCAGCATCTATCTTTGCTATCTCTGATGTATAAAGTTCTATAAAAGAGAGTATTTGGCACAGTACAAAAGAGAGATCACGACTATCAGAACCAATGGATATGGCAGCTGTATTTTAAAAAGAAGTGCTTTTGCTTTACCGTATCTATTATGTGAATTGATTTAAATACGTTAGTAAGTTTAGTTAAATGAGCATTCGCAATAGAATCCTTTGATGGAAAAGTTTTTAATAAAGCATATGTTGATTTTTGATTAATAGAATAAACAGCATCAGCAAGTTCATGAAACATAATATCTAAGATTCTGATAAGAGAAATTTTATATTTAGATAGATTCTCTTTAATACAAGACTTATGCCTGGTGAGTGACTTTAACTTTGCAAGATGATATGATATCTTTATGTAGGGTTGTATAGTCAATTAATCTAAAAAGTACGAGTTACCATTCATAGAGTGTTTATGTATTTAACAATTATTTTAAGAGAAAATGCACTCCTTGATTAAATGGAAGGGGATTTTAAAGTTTCT
>JAOZKH010000088.1 GCA_029935405.1 Vallitaleaceae bacterium
ATGAAAAATTAGTTGACAACTTCCACACTTTAATGAGTGCAGTTATAAAAGCAAAACCAGCAGCTGCTAAAGGTCATTACCTTAAGAGTGTTAATGTTGCTGCAACTATGGGTCCTGGTATTAAAGTTAATCCAGCCAAAGTTGAAGACTAATAACTGTTAATCAAGTAATAAGATAATATCGAAGTGGCGAGTGACACTTGCCACTTCGTATTTTGAAAATTTATTGACAGGCTTTATTTAAAATGATATACTGTCATAAGAAATTAACTACCGCAGACAGTAGGTGCCAATGGCGTAACGTAAACAACCTACCTAGGAGATATAACGATAATTTATCGAACTCTTTCTGCTTGTGTAGATGAGAGTTTTTTTTATATGAACTCTTGAAGTTCCTACGAACTTTACTAGGGGTAGTTTTCTAAAATAACCAAGGAGGTGTAACAGTGCCAAAAATTGAACAAAAACAAACAGTAATCAGTGCGATCCAAGAACAAATGGAAGGCGCAAGCTCAATCGTTGTTGTGGATTACCGTGGATTAACTGTTGAACAAGACACTGAGTTAAGAAAGAACTTAAGAGAAGCTGATGTTACTTATAAGGTTTTTAAAAACTCTATGATGAAATTTGCTTTCAAAGGAACTGACTTTGAACAACTTAATAACATACTTGCTGGTCCGAGTGCAATAGCAATTAGCTATAATGATGCAACTGCAGGTCCGCGTGTTCTTAAGAAAATGTCAAAAGGCATGAAAGCTTTAGAATTTAAAGCAGGTGTTGTTGACGGTGAATTATTTGATGCTACAGGCATCTTAAAAATTGCTTCAGTACAATCAAGAGAAGAACTTCTTGCTAGATTACTTGGAAGCTTTAAATCTCCTATTTCTTCATTCGCTCGAGCTATGAAGGCTCTTGCAGAAAAAGTAGAAGAAGAAGGCGTAGCAGTAGCAGGTGATCTTGTAACAGCTGCGACAACTGAAGAAGAATCAGTAGTAGAAGCAGAAGAAGCAGTAGTGGAAGAAAAAGTAGTAGAAGAAGCAGTAGCAGTAGAAGAACCAGTAGCAGAAAAAACAGAAGAATAATATTATCGGAGGTAAGGTATAATGGCTAAAATAACAGCACAAGAATTAATTGATGCAATTAAAGAATTATCAGTATTAGAATTAAATGAATTAGTAACTGCATGTGAAGAAGAGTTTGGTGTTTCTGCAGCAGCTGGCGTAATGGTAGCAGCTGGTGGCGACGCAGCAGGCGGAGCAGAAGAGCAAACTGAATTCGACGTAGAATTAACTGAAATCGGTCCTTCTAAAGTTAAAGTAATCAAAGAAGTACGTGGAATTACTGGCTTAGGTCTTAAAGAAGCAAAAGGTCTTGTAGACGCAGCTCCAAAAGTTATAAAAGAAGCTGTTTCTAAAGAAGAAGCAGAAACTTTAGCTAAGCAACTTGAAGCAGTTGGCGCAAAAGTTACTCTTAAGTAATTTGTGTTGAATTAATCTAATAATTAAGGGGAATCGACTATGTCGGTTCCTTTTTTAAATTGAATGAGGGGTTGTGGGTGAGGGTGGTGTCATGTTGTCAGGTCAGTTCATCCCAGGCGCTTAAGAAACGCACCAGGGATTCAAATGACCAGACAACAGACACCACCCCCACCCACGCGGCATCCAAATGATAAGAAACAACATAGCGAAACCAGTAGCTTATTGTAAGACTTCCACCACCTCATCCCTGCCCTAACCCAGCTGAGCAAAGCGACAGCGTACCATACAAAACGTCCTTTTGCTTTTCTAAGTTATTTGCAGCGAATGGGTGTAGGTGTGGAGTCCTGTGGGGTAGTCACTTGACTCACTGGCGCGCTTCTCCAGCGTCTGGGAGGAACTGACTTGCCCATAGGATTCCACACCTACACCCCACCACTCCAAAAAACTAAAAAAACCCAAAAAACTTATTGACACGCTAGGCGCAATGTGATATTATTTAATAATGCGTCAGTATGGAATTGTACGCTCATTTTTATGACTCGAAGTATAATCTCGAATGGTTATTACGTAAAGTCACGCACTATAACAAAGATGTGTAATGAGCGCTACTTGACAAAGATTATTATAGCCAAGGGGTGAATCATAACTATGGAAAAAAATAGGATTAGACCTATGGATACCGGAGTAAGCCAAAGAATGTCTTTCTCCAAACAAAAAGAAGTCCTTGACATGCCAAATCTGATTGAGGTACAAAAAGATTCTTATAACTGGTTCCTAGAAGACGGACTTAAGGAAGTGTTTAAAGACATTTCTCCAATTACCGATTACACAGGGAACTTAATATTAGAATTCAAAAACTTCGCTTTGAGTGAGGAAGCAAAATATACGATCGATGAATGTAAAGAAAGAGATGCTACATATGCAGCACCTCTTAAAGTTCGTGTGCGCCTTATTAACAAAGAAAAAGATGAAATCAGTGAGCATGATATCTTTATGGGCGACTTACCACTTATGTCAAACACCGGTACTTTTATTATTAATGGTGCGGAGAGAGTCATAGTAAGTCAACTTGTAAGATCACCAGGAATTTATTATTCAATCGACCACGATAAGTATGGTAAAAAGTTGTATTCTTCAACTGTTATACCAAACCGTGGAGCATGGTTAGAATATGAAACGGATTCTAATGATATTTTTAATGTTAGAGTTGACAGAACGAGAAAAGTACCAGTAACTGTATTAATTCGTTCATTAGGAATTGGCACTAATGCTGAGATTATCGATCTTTTTGGAGAAGAACCTAAAATTCTTGCTTCATTAGAGAAAGATGGTTCAACTTGTTACGAAGAAGGTCTTATTGAAATCTATAAGCGTATTAGACCAGGAGAACCACCTACTGTTGAGAGTGCAGAATCATTACTTAAATCTATGTTTTTTGATCCAAGACGTTATGATTTGGCAAAAGTTGGTAGATATAAATTCAATAAAAAACTTTTATTTAGAAACAGAATTACAAAGCATGTATTATCTGAGGATGTTATTGATGTATCAACAGGTGAAATACTCGCAGAAGCAGGAATGGTTGTAAGCTTAGAATTAGCAGATACTATTCAAGATGCTGCAGTACCTTATGTTTATGTAACAATTGAAGACAGAAAAGTAAAAGTGTTGAGTAATATGGTTGTTAATATTGAAAACTTTATAGGTTTTGATATTGATGAGCTGAAGATTCGTGAACGTGTTTTTTATCCTGTACTTAAAGAATTAATAGATACTTATCCGGATGAAGAAGAACTTTTAGAGCAATTAGGTAAAAATATTCACCGACTAGTACCAAAGCATATAACTAAAGAAGATATAATGGCTTCAATTAATTATAATATGCATCTAGAGTATGAAGTTGGTAATAAAGACGATATTGACCATTTGGGAAATAGACGTATACGTGCGGTTGGAGAACTTCTACAAAATCAATTTAGAATTGGTTTGTCAAGAATGGAAAGAGTTGTTCGTGAAAGAATGACAATTCAAGACCCAGAAGTTATAACACCACAATCACTTATTAACATTAGACCTGTAACTGCATCTATTAAAGAATTCTTTGGCAGTTCACAGTTATCTCAATTTATGGACCAAAACAATCCTTTAGCAGAACTTACCCATAAGCGTCGTTTATCTGCACTTGGACCTGGTGGTTTGTCGAGAGAAAGAGCAGGATTTGAAGTTCGTGATGTTCACTATTCTCACTATGGTAGAATGTGTCCAATCGAAACTCCTGAGGGACCAAACATTGGTCTTATTAACTCCCTTGCAACATATGCAAGAATTAATGAATATGGATTTATTGAAGCACCATATCGTATTATTGATAAAACTAATGAAAAACCTATAGTAACAGATGAAATAATATATGTTACAGCTGATGAAGAAGAAAAGTTTAGAGTTGCTCAGGCAAATGAGCCGCTTAATGAAGATGGGACTTTTGTCCACAAATATGTAACAGGTCGTGATAGAGAACATATCATTGAAATGGAAGATATTACCATCGACTTAATGGACGTATCACCTAAGCAGGTATTTTCAGTTGCAACATCGCTTATTCCTTTCCTAGAAAATGATGATGCTAACCGTGCGTTGATGGGTTCAAACATGCAACGTCAGGCAGTACCATTACTTGTTACAGACTCATCAATAGTCGGTACTGGTATGGAATGTAAAGCAGCGTTAGATTCTGGTATTTTAAAAGTAGTAAAAAGAGCAGGTGTAGTTGATAGAGTTACTGCGTCTGAAATCATTATAAAAACTGCAGAAGGTGCAAGAGACCATTATAAACTACATAAATTTGCAAGATCTAATCAAGGAACTTGTATCAATCAAAAACCTTTAGTAGTAAAAGGTCAAAAAGTTGAAACAGGAGAAGTTATTGCTGATGGTCCATCAACTCAAGATGGTGAATTAGCACTTGGTAAAAATCCACTTATTGGATTTATGACTTGGGAAGGCTACAACTTTGAGGATGCGATTTTATTATCTGAGAACTTGGTTAAAAATGATACTTATACTTCTATACATATAGAAGAGTATGAAGCAGAAGCTAGAGATACAAAACTTGGACCTGAAGAGATTACAAGAGATGTTCCTGGTGTTGGTGAAGATGCGCTCAAAGATCTTGATGAACGAGGAATTATACGTATTGGAGCTGAAGTTCGTCCAGGATATATCTTAGTTGGTAAAGTTACACCAAAAGGTGAAACAGAACTCACAGCTGAAGAGAGACTACTACGTGCGATTTTTGGAGAAAAAGCTCGAGAGGTAAGAGATTCATCCCTTCGTGTACCACATGGTGAAGAAGGAATAATTGTAGATGTTCATGTATTTACTAGAGAAAATGGCGATGATTTATCACCTGGTGTTAACCAATCAGTTAGAGTATACATTGCTCAAAAGAGAAAAATATCTGTTGGTGATAAGATGGCAGGACGTCACGGTAATAAGGGTGTTATCTCTCGTATTTTACCACAAGAAGACATGCCTTTCTTACCAAATGGAAGACCACTTGATATAGTACTTAATCCACTTGGTGTACCTTCTCGTATGAATATTGGTCAGGTACTTGAAGTCCATTTAGGACTTGCAGCTAAGGCTTTAGGCTTTAAGATTGCAACACCAGTATTTGACGGTGCTCATGAAACTGATATTATGGAAACCCTTAATATGGCTAATGATTATGTTAATAAGTCATGGGAAGAATTTGAAATAAAATGGAAAAATCAACTTAATGATGAAATTGTTGAGTTTTTACACAACAACCTAGACCATAGAGAAGAGTGGAAAAATGTTCCTCTTGATGAAACTGGTAAAATCAATCTAAGAGATGGTCGTACAGGAGATTACTTTGATAATCCGGTTACAGTAGGGTATATGCACTATCTTAAACTTCATCATCTTGTTGATGATAAGATTCATGCACGTTCAACTGGTCCTTACTCACTTGTTACACAGCAACCACTTGGTGGAAAAGCACAATTTGGTGGGCAACGTTTTGGTGAGATGGAAGTTTGGGCACTTGAAGCTTATGGTGCAGCTTATACATTGCAAGAAATTCTTACAGTTAAATCTGACGATGTAGTAGGTCGTGTTAAAACATATGAAGCAATTATTAAAGGCGAAAATATTCCAAAACCTGGAATTCCAGAATCATTTAAAGTGCTTCTTAAAGAATTACAATCACTTTCCCTTGATATTAAGATTTTATCAGAGAATGGTGAAGTAAGATTTAAAGAAGATATTGATGATGAAGGCGATATGGAACTTCACTTAACAGAAGAAGAATACTTATCGAGAAATGCAGCCATTGATAAAAGCGGAGAAGATATTGATGAATTAGAAACTGAAGAAGATACTGATGTTAGTGATGAAGTGCTTATTAGTTCAAGTTTTATCATTAAATCAGAAGAAGATGACCTGTAAAATAATCTTAAAGGAGCGTGTGATTAATGCCAACTGAAACAGTCATGGAGCAATCCATTAATTTTGATGCCATTAAGATTGGCTTAGCATCACCAGAACGAATTCGTGAGTGGTCCCGTGGTGAAGTTAAAAAACCTGAGACTATTAACTATAGAACACTAAAGCCTGAAAGAGATGGCTTGTTCTGTGAGAAAATTTTCGGACCTAGTAAGGACTGGGAATGCCATTGTGGAAAATACAAAAAAATTCGTTATAAAGGTGTAGTATGTGATCGATGTGGTGTTGAAATCACAAAATCAAAAGTTAGACGTGAAAGAATGGGACATATTGAACTTGCAGCCCCTGTTTCACATATCTGGTACTTTAAAGGAATCCCGAGCAGAATGGGTCTTATCCTTGATATGTCACCTAGAACATTAGAAAAAGTATTGTACTTTGCATCTTATATCGTGATAGATAAAGGTGATACAAATCTTCAATACAAACAAGTGCTTACAGAAAAAGAATTCCGAGATGCATATGATAAATTTGGGAATACTTTTAGAGCTGCTATGGGAGCAGATGCAGTACGTGAAGTTCTTGGAAAGATTGACCTTGAAGGTGAATCAGTAGAACTTAAAAAAGCACTTAAAGATGCAACAGGACAGAAAAAAGCTAGAATTATTAAACGTTTAGAAGTTATAGAAGCGTTTAGAACTTCGGGAAATAAACCTGAATGGATGGTTCTTTCAGTTATTCCTGTAATTCCACCAGATCTTAGACCAATGGTTCAGCTTGATGGTGGTCGATTTGCAACATCTGATCTTAATGATTTATATAGAAGAGTTATTAACAGAAATAATCGTTTACAACGTTTGTTAGACCTTGGTGCACCTGAGATTATAGTTCGCAACGAGAAGCGTATGCTTCAAGAAGCAGTGGACTCATTAATTGACAATGGTCGTCGTGGCCGTCCGGTAACAGGACCTGGTAATAGACCACTTAAATCACTTTCGGATATGTTAAAAGGTAAGCAAGGACGTTTTCGTCAGAATTTACTTGGTAAACGTGTTGATTATTCAGGTCGTTCAGTTATAGTTGTTGGCCCTGAGCTTAAAATTTACCAATGTGGACTTCCTAAGAAGATGGCTATTGAATTGTTCAAGCCTTTTATTATGAAACGCTTAGTTAATGATGGTGTAGCTCATAATATAAAATCAGCTAAGAAAATGGTAGAAAGATTTGAAGATAGTGTATTTGATGTACTTGAAGATGTAATCAGAGAACATCCAGTAATGCTTAACCGTGCACCTACACTTCACAGACTTGGTATTCAAGCCTTTGAACCTGTACTTGTTGAAGGTAAGGCGATACGTCTTCACCCACTTGTATGTACTGCATACAATGCTGACTTTGACGGTGACCAGATGGCAGTCCATCTACCGTTATCAGTAGAAGCACAAGCAGAGTGTAGATTTTTATTATTATCACCAAACAATCTTCTAAAGCCATCAGACGGTGGGCCAGTTACTGTTCCTTCACAGGATATGGTACTTGGAACTTATTATCTGACTCTTGAAAAGGAAAACGAATTAGGAGAAGGAATGGCATTTAAAAGCATTAACGAAGCTATACTTGCTTATGAAAATGGTGCTGTTACACTTCACGCACGTATTAAACTACAACGTGAATTCGAAGAAGATGGAGTGATTAGTCATAAACTTACTGAAACAAGTGTAGGACGTATTATTTTTAATGAAGTAATTCCACAAAACTTAGGATTTGTGGATAGAGACAAGGAAGAAAATAAATATTTGTATGAAATAGATTTCCTTGTTGGTAAAAAACAATTACAGACAATATTACATAGATGTATTGATATTCATGGTTCAACAAAAACATCGGAAGTACTTGATGCAATTAAGAGCCTAGGATTCAAATATTCAACTCGTGGTGCAATTACTGTATCTATTTCAGACATGGAAGTGCCAGACAGTAAAAAAAGTATTGTAGAAGAAGCAGAGAAAGTTATTGAAACGATTTTAAAACAATACAAACGTGGTATGATGACAGATGAAGAACGTTACAATAATGTTGTACAAACATGGCGTGGAGCCGATGAGGCGATTACGAAAGATCTTCTTGGTAACCTTGATCAATACAATAATATCTTTATGATGGCTGATTCAGGAGCTCGTGGATCGGAAGCACAGATCAAACAGCTTTCTGGTATGCGTGGATTGATGGCGGATACACAAGGACGAACAATTGAACTTCCAATCAAATCAAACTTCCGTGAAGGTCTTGATGTGCTTGAGTACTTCATCTCAGCCCATGGTGCTAGAAAAGGGCTTGCCGATACAGCTCTTCGTACTGCGGATTCAGGATACTTAACAAGAAGACTTGTTGATGTATCTCAAGACTTAATAGTTCGCGAGCTAGATTGTTGTGCTGGTGAAGATGAAACTGTGGGACAAGTGGTAGAAGCGTTTATGGATGGTAAAGAAGTAATAGAAAGTCTTGAAGAACGTATTACAGGTCGTTGGTCAATTGATGAAATTAAAGATTCTAAATCGGGTGAAATTATTGTTAAAGCTGATACAATGATTAATCCTCGTCAAGCACGTAAAGTTATTTCAGCCGGTGTAACTGCTGTAAATATTAGAACGGCGCTTACATGTAAATCTGATGTTGGAGTTTGTGCTAAGTGTTATGGCGCAGATATGGCAACAGGTATTCCTGTACAAGTTGGTGAAGCGGCAGGTATTATTGCAGCTCAATCAATTGGAGAGCCTGGTACACAACTTACAATGCGTACATTCCATACAGGCGGTATTGCAACAACGGACGATATAACGCAAGGTCTTCCAAGAATTGAGGAGCTTTTTGAAGCTCGTAAACCTAAAGGTCTTGCCATTATTGCTGATTTTCCTGGTGTTGCAAGATTTAATGAGACGAAGAAAAAACGAGAAGTTATCCTTACTAGTGATGATGGATTAGAAACAAAAGCTTATCTTATACCTTATGGTTCAAGAGTTAAGATTGAAGATGGTCAGACTCTTGAGGCTGGTGACGAGTTAACAGAAGGTAGTGTTAACCCACATGATATTCTTAAAATCAAAGGAAAAAGAGCATTACAAGATTACATGCTTCAAGAAGTTCAAAATGTATACCGTTTACAGGGTGTTGAGATTAACGATAAACACGTCGAAGTTATATGTAGACAAATGCTTAAAAAAATCAGAATTGAAGAAAGTGGAGACACTGAATTCTTACCTGGTAGCCTAATTGACAACCTTGAGTTCAAAAAAATCAATAAACAAATGACTGAAGAGGGCAAAGAAGCGGCAGAAGGTACACAAGTACTTCTTGGTATTACAAAAGCTTCTTTGGCAACGAATTCATTCTTATCAGCAGCTTCATTCCAAGAAACTACGAAAGTTCTTACAGAAGCAGCGATAAAAGGTAAGGTTGATCCACTTGTTGGACTTAAAGAAAATGTAATATTGGGTAAGCTTATACCTGCAGGAACGGGCATGAAGAAGTATAGAGATGTAAAAATTGAGAAGAAAATCAACATTGAACCAGAGCAAGAACTTCTGTTTAGTGAAGATTAATTAATAGGTAGTAAATTATTGGCAGTCTTAGATTATTATTCTGAGACTGCCATTTTTCTAATTGCCTATCACCTATCACCTATCACCTATCACCTATCACCTAATATCTAATATCTAATATCTAATTACTTATTACCTATTATTTATTATTTAAT
>JAOZKH010000019.1 GCA_029935405.1 Vallitaleaceae bacterium
TATATGTGATTATCAATGAACATATGAGAATAATTGTTATTATTTTTTTCTTCATCCAAGTCTCCTATCTATATATAACCGTATCTGTATATGGCATGATTTGTGTAATATTTTCTTCGTATTCATTGATAAAGTTACTGTCTCGATACCAAATATTAAAATTAATGGCTCCTGCATGTTGATATTGTGTTCCTTCTGCAATCATTACTTCATCAATACGAACTATATATCTGTCATTATCAAGGTAGAAGAATACTTCATCATGTTCTAGATATGTATATTTATCAGTTTTCACACTTAGATAATCCATAACTACATCAACTTCACTTTGTGGCATACGTCTTTGTAATAATCTTTCTACATCTTCTATATGCCCTGCATGTGGACCATTTTCATCATAATAAAGAAGTGTTGATGCATAATCATCTGATTGTAAATTAACATCTCGTAATTCAAATTGAGTCTTAGATGGTAAGTAAAGCATATCACTTGTCATTAATTCCCAATCTTCTGTAGCATTCCCTAAGTCACTAGCTGTTATTGGATTAACCCAGTTAGCACCACCAAGTAAGTGAGATTCAAAGCTACCATACATTGAGTTATATAAAGCATCATAATCAAAAGCAATTCTTTCATTTGCATCAATTAAACGAACTATTACAGCACTAGCTTCTGATCTTGTTAATACGCCTTGTGGCTTAAATGAATGGTCTGGGTATCCAGTTATTATTCCTAACTTATATGTTTTCATTATGTATGTTTCATACTTGTATGTGAAATCTTC
Source organism: Vallitaleaceae bacterium (assembly GCA_029935405.1). Lineage (GTDB taxonomy): Bacteria > Bacillota > Clostridia > Lachnospirales > Vallitaleaceae > UBA1351. Next base: position 785 of record JAOZKH010000019.1, read on the forward strand.
TGAATCATTTACTACTTGTTTTACTTGTGTTAAATCTGTAAATGGTTTTTCACCTTCTAAGTTTTCAACTACTCGTACTACGATCATTGACATTTCTTCTCTGCTTATTTGACTTTTGTAATTATCAAAATCATTTTCTTCTATTATGCCTAATTCCAAAGCTTTATCTATATAGTTTTGTGCCCAATAAACTGGTGCATTTTCTAAATTATATCCAGATGCTCTTACTACCATTGTAATGAATTGATCTCTTGTAAGTTTTGTTTTTGGTCTAAATGTACCATCTGGATATCCGTTAATTATAGATCTAGAATCTTCCACCAATGTTTGAACGTTTTTGTAAAACCACTCTGTACTTTCTATATCACTAAATATTCCTGATGCTAATGCTGATGCTGATATTGAAAACATGTATAATAGTATCATCATAATTCCTAATATTGTTTTTATCTTTTTCATTTTTCTACCTCTTCCCTCTTCTTAATTATTATATTTAATCATGGTATCAAAAACAATTTTCTATAAATTTCATACCACATATAGCGTTCGAATATATAATCCGAACACTTATGACACTCTAACCATATTTGTTTCTTTTTGTGAATACTCAGAATAAAACATTACCTTATCGCCTTTATATAACATTCCACTGTAGTACAAACATACCACTCCGTATGTCTACAGCTTCTTTCAGAATAAACAAATAGTGCCATATACTCAATGGGTATATGGCACTAAACTTTATTCTGATTTCTGTATTTTTATATGATTATATGATTATATTTCTGCTTTTTTAACCAATTATTTCACACTAATCAACTTAGCTTTTAATTCATCTATCTTGTCTGTTTTTTCCCATGGAAGTTCAATATCTGTTCTTCCAAAGTGACCATAAGCTGCCGTTTGTTTATAAATCGGTTGACATAAGTTTAAATCGTTAATAATTGCTGAAGGGCGAAGATCAAATACTTCATTAACAATTTCAGTAAGTTTAATATCTTCAACCACTCCAGTGCCATCTGTGTCAATAAATATTGATACAGGATGAGCAACTCCAATTGCATAGGCCAATTCGATTTCACATCTCTTTGCAAGCCCTGCTGCTACAATGTTTTTAGCAACATATCTTGCTGCATATGCTGCAGAACGGTCAACCTTTGTTGGATCTTTACCTGAGAATGCTCCTCCGCCGTGGCTAGCATATCCACCATAAGTATCAACTATGATTTTACGCCCGGTAAGTCCAGCATCACCCTGCGGGCCACCTATTACAAAACGTCCTGTAGGATTTATAAAATATTTTGTTTCACTATCTAATAATTCTTCTGGTATTTCTGTTTTTATAACTAGGTCAATCATATCTTTGCGGATTTGTTCTTGAGTTACCTCTTCATCGTGTTGAGTTGAAATAACAACTGTGTCTACACGAATAGGCGTATGTCCATCATACTCAACAGTAACTTGTGATTTACCATCAGGACGTAGATAATTGCAAACACCCTCTTTACGTACTTGTGCCAACTTATATGCAAGTCTATGAGCAAGTGCTATTGGTAAAGGCATTAATTCCTTAGTTTCATCACATGCATAACCAATCATCATACCTTGATCTCCAGCGCCTGTATCATGTACATCATCACTTCTTGTTTCTAGGGAATCATCTACACCCATTGCAATATCTTTAGATTGTTCATCTAATGTTACAAGCACGGCACAAGTGTCCCCATCAAATCCATATTCTGCACTATCATAGCCTATTTCTTTAACTGTATTACGTACTACTTTTGGAATGTCTACATAACAAGAAGTTGTAATCTCTCCCATTACCATTACCATACCTGTTGTTACTGCCGTTTCACAAGCTACTCTTGCTGTAGGGTCTTGTGCTAAAATCGCATCAAGTACTGAATCTGAGATTTGATCACAAACCTTATCTGGATGCCCTTCAGTTACTGATTCTGATGTAAAAAGTCTTTTTGCCATTTTGTACCTCCTAATATTCTAATATTAATCCTATTACTTAAGTTCTTTTTTATAAAAATATAATGCGTGCGCTACTCCTTTTGTTTCTCCTAAAGAGGGCTCATTAAAAATCATTTCATCTTTAACTATTGTAGTTGAAGCTCCACCATCAAGATATGCTGCATTAATACAACCATCAGCAATCAACATGTCTGCTAATTGACTTCCTGTTACACCTTCACTAACGCCCGGATTTCTTCCATCAACTACTTTTATCACTAATTTATTTTCTTTTGTGATACCAATTGAAGTTCTTGGTTGTAACGACGTCGTATAACCAATATAGTTTTCACTATCTTTAGCTACATTTAAACCGTCTTTTACCAACCAACCACCAGTTTGAAATCCTTCTTTAACTGTAGCATAATCAAAATTCGTTTCAATAATATATTCAAGCTTATCTCCTACATTTACAGGAAAATCATATTTAAGATTTTTATAGCATACCATAAAATCTCCTTCATTAATACCTTCAAACTCATCAGATAATTTTATAGATTGTGTTGCATCAAAAACTTCACTAACTTTGTTGTCATATACTTTTATTACTGTATGTTCGTGGTTTCTTCTATTATGTGGTCCGTACCATTTAGTAAAAACGCTGATTAATGTATTAGTAAACCCCTCATTAAGTTCATAAGTTTCATATAATATATTATTATGTGTAAGATATGTGCGTAGCTTTGGTTCAATCAATTCTAACTTCCCGTTTTCTCTAATAATAAATAATGGGGTGTTAATAGATTGTCTTTTGATTAATTCTCCATCAATAATCAATATTCCTGCAGGTTTTCCAATATCATTATAAAACATGCCGTTAAATCCAATTTCATTAGGCTTTGACATTTCATCTACTGTTTCAAAGCCATACATTTGATCAAAAGATAGTCTTTGTTCTACCTGTATATATTCCATATCAGCAATCATTGTATACTCTTTAACCATAAATCCGTTAATATCAAAGGATTCAACACTTAACCCTAAACTAGTAATCATTCTGATAATGGTAAAAATAACCGCAAGTGCTTCCTTTACACCTAACATTCATATAATCCTTTCCACACATTACTACATTTCATTATTGTATTTCATTACTATATTTTTATTCATTACTATATTTTTTCTATTGCCTTCCTAATCACATTGGCATCATAGCTTTTACCATGAGATAGATAAAATCTTGTTACGCCCATATCAAGGAGTTTTTCTATACTTTGTTTAACTTTTTGTAAATCATATGCAATAATTGGTTCTTTAGGTTTTGATTTTGGAATAAATGCCATAAGGCTGTCTCCAATAATTGCTTCATTACCTATTACAACTGATATACTGCCCTTTGAATGTCCTGGTGTATGAATTACTTTTCCATTAATACCAAAGGAATTTAAATCATATTCTTCCTCACACAAAACATTAAAATCAAAATCAATCGGTTTTTGTTTCATACTAAACCCTTTAGTTAATTTATATACGATTTTAAGCCAACCTGCAATAGGTTTTATTCCGTCTTCTATTTCCATTGTCATTGTTTTATACTCTATTTCATGAATTAATGTTTGAGCTTTAGTTGCCTTTGATAACATTTTAAGAGAACCAATATGGTCTTCATGAGAATGAGTAAGTATGATCAAACTAATCTCTTCTGGTTTTATATTTAGTTGATATAGTTTGTTCAGTATTTTTTTACCACTAGATTTAGTTCCTGTATCTACTAATACATATTCTTTTTCACCAATTAAAAATACATTTACATACCCTTTTGTTAAAACTCTAATCATAATAACTTTCCTTTCATTAAGAAAAAAACCAGCATAGCTGGTCTATAATTTATTTATTTAACTTATTTATTTTAGGGGATAATTGTTTATAAAGTGAATCTGCTATTCCTGTACCTGAACCCTTTGATATAACAGCTGAATATTCTTCATCTAACATATCCTTATATATTTCACCTTCGTTAGACTTCTCAAACATTCCACCATCAGGAACTGTTTTTCGCATTTCTTTAAATAATTGCTGTACATAATAAGCTTCGAATCCTTCACATGCTTCTCTAAGCTGTTTATCATCTCTGTCTTTAATAGCCTTATCAATTATTTTCTGAAATTCCATTTCCTGTTGTTTAGAATTTGATATACTTGAATATGCATTTGAAATATCATTTCCTATACCTTTAATATCCATATCGTCACCCTTGCTTTTAATCTAAATCTATGTTTTAGTTCTTCAATATAATATATTTTATTCTATATCTCAACTTATTAAGTATCCCATAGATTTATCGTTTAAGATTATTAGCCATACCAAGCATATCATCTGACGTTTGAATAGCCTTTGAACTTAACTCATATGCTCTTTGGGCAATAATCATTTTAACCATTTCTTCAACAGCTTGTACATTAGATGATTCTAATGTTCCTTGAATAATCTGACTTGGATCTAAATCTCCATTATCTGCCTCAGCTATAGGTTCTCCTGATGCTGCAGTTTGAGAATAGAATGTATTACCTGCAGATTTTAATCCTGCAACATTTTGAAATTGTACTATTTGAAACTGAATACCAAGGTCTACTGTATTTCCATCATCATTATATGAAAAATTTCCTAACTCGTCAACAAATATGTTATCTGGTAATACTGTACCTTCAAATACCATCGGACCACCATCTGTACCAATTACTGGGTAACCATTAGTATCTGTTAGCATTAATTCACCATCATTAATAGACATTTTGAAAGCTCCATCTTTACTAAACTGAATTTCACCACCTGGTACTTGAATTTCAAAGAATCCTCCACCTGTAATAGCAAAGTCTAGTGGTGCTTCTGTTCTTTCAAGGTTTCCTTGTGAAAAAGTTTTAACTGAACCAGCTGCTCTAACACCATGTCCAACTTGTAGATTAACAGGTTGACCGCCCTGCGTAACATCACTAGCCGTCTGCATCGTTTCGTATAATAGCGATTTGAATTCTAGTCTTTCCTTTTTAAATCCTATGGTATTAACATTAGCTAGATTATTTGCTATTGTATCAACTGTAAGTTGTTGTGTTTTCATACCAGACGCTGCTGTCCAAAGTGATCTCATCATAAGCTTATCCCCCTACTATACTCTTCCCACGTTATTAACAACTTTATCAAGTGTTTGATCATAAGTTGTTAACACTTTTTGATTAGCTTCATATGTTCTTTGTAAATTAATCATTTCTATCATTTCTTTAACTGCATTCACATTTGATGCTTCTTCGTAACCTTGTCTTACTACACCTTCAAAAGCCGTTTTTACTGTTCTATCTGTCATATCATAGTTATTATCACCAATTTTTTTAAGGGCATCATAGTTTTCAAAACCTGTTAAGGAAATTTTGTCAACTAGTTGATCATTAACATATATCGTTCCGTCTTGAGTAATCAATATTTCTCCATGTGGAACTGTTATTAATCCTTGTTCTCCAATTACATATAATCCACCTTTTGTAACTAAGTTTCTGTTTTGATCTAATGCAATTGAACCATCTCGAGTAAACATTTCATTAAAAGTTCCATCTTCATTCATGGATCCAACTGTAAACATCCCTTTACCTTCAATTGCCATAGTATAAGGGTTTTCTGTAAGACTAATTCCACCTTGTTCAAAGTTAGTGTATATGTTATCTATTTGTACACCTAATGTCATACTTCCAATATTTTTGTTAGACATTTGCGGATCATTAATTTTTATTGCCAACACTTCATCAAATGATTTAAATACTACATTATCTTGCTTATACCCCACTGTATTGGCATTTGCAAGATTATTTGATACGACATCCATTCTATGCTGTTGTGCTTCCATTCCTGTGTAGGCTGTATATAATCCTCTTACCATAACTAACTCCTGTCTATAAAATATTATTCTCTATTTATTTATCGTTTGTTTATACGAATAACTTAACCTTTTTCAATCATTTATCTTATAAAACTAGTCAAAAAAAGTGGTTTTGTCACATTTTTGCCATTGATTTTTCCCATAATGAAACAAAGAGGCTGTGCTTCAGCAAATAAATTACTGACACATAGCCTCTTTTGATTATTTATATTGTGATTAGGATGTTAAAAGCTATAATTAGCTAGAGTTTCTACATATTGACCTGTTCCAATTGCTACACAAGTAAGAGGGTCATCTGCTGTGATTACATTTATTCCTGTCTTATTCTCAATTAGGTGATCTAAACCTTGAAGCATACTTCCTCCACCAGTAAGAACAATACCACGTTCTGCAATATCTGATGCTAATTCAGGTGGTGTTTTTTCTAACACGCTGTGAACTGCATCAACAATTGCTGCTGTTGTTTCTCTAAGTGCTTCTTCCGTTTCTTCTGATGTCACAATTATAGTCTTTGGAAGACCGGTAATAAGGTTACGACCTCTTACATCCATCTGTAATACTTCTGGACGTTTAAAGGCTGTTCCTATTTTAACCTTGATTTCTTCTGCAGTTCTCTCACCTATAAGAAGATTATGTTTTTTACGCATATATCTAACAATAGCTTCATCAAAGTTATCTCCAGCAATTTTAATAGATGTACTTACAACCGTACCACCTAATGATATAACCGCAACATCTGCCGTACCACCACCAATATCAACTATCATTGAACCACAAGCTTTTCCTATATCAATTCCAGCTCCAATTGCTGCTGCAATTGGTTCTTCAATAATCTCTACTTTACGTGCTCCTGCTTCATAAGTTGCATCTTCAACTGCACGCTTTTCAACTTCAGTTACTCCACTAGGTACACAAACTGTAATCCTAGGTTTCCTAAGTCTTCTACCTACCGCTTTTGCTATAAAATACTTAAGCATTTTCTCTGTTACTGTATAATCTGAAATAACACCTTGTCGAAGCGGGCGAACAGCTACAATGTTACCTGGTGTTCTCCCAAGCATCTTGCGAGCATCACTACCTACTGCTATAATTTTGTTTGTATTACGATCAAAAGCTACAACACTTGGTTCACGTAGTACAACACCTTTTCCCTTTGTATATACAATAACATTTGCTGTTCCTAAATCAATTCCTATATCGGCTGAAAAAAACGACATATATTTCCCCTTTCAGAAGGACTAACTATAGCCCATGTTCTACTTCTTATTCAACAATTCTATACATTCTCTCCTGGAAGTAAAACTTTAGTTTTATTTAATTTCCAGATTTGCGTTGCATATTCTTCAATTGTTCTATCTGAAGAAAATTTACCAGAATTAGCTGTATTAAGCATTGCTTTTCTTGCCCATTCACTTTGATTTCTATACGCTAAATCAACTTTCTTCTGAGCTTCAACATACTCATCAAAATCCTTAAGAATAAAATATTGATCAGCAGGTTCTCCACCACCGTTAAGTAATGAATCATAAATCTCTCTGAATAAATCAGGATCTTCTGGTGCATAGTAACCATTAATAAGCTGAGTAACAATTCTTCTTATTGCTTGATTATTATTATACATGTCCCAAGGATCATATTCTCTTGTACGTTGAAGGTTAATAACTTCTTCAGCAGTCATACCAAAAATAAAGCAATTTTCTTCCCCGACTTCCTCAGCAATTTCAACATTTGCACCATCAAGTGTTCCTATTGTAAGGGCTCCATTTAACATAAACTTCATGTTACCAGTACCTGATGCTTCCTTAGATGCTGTTGAAATTTGTTCTGACACATCAGCTGCTGCAAAAATCTCTTCAGCAATTGATACTCTATAATTCTCAATGAATATAACTTTGATTTTACCATTAATATTAGGATCATTATTAATTACATTTCCTACATTATTAATTAATTTGATTATTTTTTTTGCTCTATGATATCCTGGGGCAGCTTTAGCACCAAAAATAAAAGTTCTTGGAACTATATCACTATCAGGATTATCTCTTAATTCATTATATAAATGCATTACATATAGAATAAGCATTAGCTGACGTTTGTATTCATGAAGTCTTTTTACCTGTACATCATAAATAGAACGTGGATCAATATCAATACCATTGTGTTCCCTAATATATTCTGCAAGTCTAACTTTGTTTTCATATTTTATTTGCATAAAGTCTTTACGATCTTTTTCATCCTCAACAAAGGCTTCTATTCCTTTAATTGTGGTTAAATCTGTTATCCAATCTGTACCAATTTTACGACTAACCCAATCTGCAAGTAGTGGATTACCGTGAAGAAGGAACCGACGTTGTGTAATACCATTAGTCTTACTATTAAACTTCTTAGGATACATTTCATAGAAGTCCTTCAACTCTTCGTTTTTAAGAATTTCAGTGTGAAGTCTAGCAACTCCATTTACTGAATGACTTCCTACTATACATAGCCAAGCCATCTTGATTTGACCATCTGATACAATAGCCATACGACGAATCCTATCATTGTCATATCCAAATTTGTCAACGATTTCCGCACAGAAGCGACGATTGATTTCTTCCACGATTTGATAGATTCTTGGAAGTAATCTTGAGAATAATTCAATCGGCCATTTTTCAAGAGCTTCTGACATAATTGTATGGTTTGTATACGCACATGCTTTCTGACAAATACCCCATGCTTCTCCCCATTTAAGTCCCTGCTCGTCCATTAAAATTCTCATTAATTCAGGAATTGTTAATGATGGATGAGTATCATTAATATGTAGAGCAACTTTTTCAGGTAAATCTTTAATATTATCATGGTTCTTCATAAACTTACGAACAACTTGTTGTATTGTCGCTGAAATAAAGAAATATTGTTGTTTAAGTCTTAGTTCTTTACCCTGATAATGGTTATCATTTGGATATAGGACTTCAACAATTGTTTTTGCTAAATTTTGTTGCTCAACCGCCTTGTGATAATCACCACGGTCAAACATTTCTAGATCAAAACTTTGAATTGCTTCTGCATCCCACAATCTTAATGTATTCACTGTTGAATTACCATAACCTACAATAGGAACATCATATGGAATGGCACGAACTGATTGATAATTCTCATGAACAAATTTCTCACGACCATCATTATCTTTAGCAACACGTACATTTCCACCAAATTTAACTTCTACACCGTATTCAGGACGACGTATTTCAAATGGATTACCGTTTTTGAGCCATTCATCAGGTCTCTCAACTTGATATCCATCAATTATTTTTTGTTCAAAAATACCATATCTATAGCGAACACCACAGCCATATGCAGGGTATTCAAGAGTTGCAAGAGAATCTAAGAAACATGCTGCTAATCTACCAAGTCCGCCATTTCCAAGTCCAGCATCTGGCTCTTGATCTTCTATAAGGTTCAAATCAAATCCAAGCTCTTCTAAAACTTCTTTAACAACTGCGTTCACTTGAAGATTAATCATGTTATTACCTAAAGCACGTCCCATTAAGAACTCCATAGATATATAATATACTGTCTTAGTGTCTTCTTGTTCATATGTTTTATGAGTTTCTATCCACTGATCTACAATAATATCTCTAACTGCATATGCCACTGCATGAAAAACCTGATCTTCTGACACTTGATCAATAGTTTTTCTAAATTGAGTTTTAATATTCTCAAAAACCGCTTCTTTTAACTTTTCCTTAGTAACATTTATTCGATTCATATCTTCCTCCATTTCACATAATTCATTGAAAGTATATCACACACTGAAAATATATCCTACTTTTTAGTTACTACTAATTATTTAACAAATTTCCAAGAAGAGAACTTCCTGCATTTCTTGATTCACCTTTAGCACCGCCAGCTGCTCCAATAATACGATTAGCCAATCTACTAAATGGTAATGATTGCATCCATATTGTTCCTGGACCAGTAAGTGTTGCAAGGAATAATCCTTCTCCACCAAATAATCCAGATTTAATATCGCTAGCAAGGGCTACATCATAATTAACGTCTCCTGTTAAAGCAACTAAACAACCTGTATCAAGTTTAATAGTTTCTCCTGGTTGTAGCTCTCTTTTTACAACTGTTCCGCCTGCATGCAAGAATACTTTTCCATCACCTTCAAGCTTTTGCATTATAAAACCTTCTCCACCAAAAAATCCAGCGCCTAATTTCTTTTGGAATTCAATACCTACTGAAACACCTTTTGCTGCACATAAAAATGCATCCTTTTGACAAATAATCTTTTGATTAACTTCTATTAAATCCACAGGCAATATATTTCCTGGATATGGTGATGCAAATGCCACATGACCCTTTCCACTTCCGATGTTTGTAAAAACTGTCATAAATAAACCTTCACCAGTTATAACTCTTTTTCCGGCACTCATAAGTTTCCCCATAAGACCTTGACCTTGGCTTGATTCACTTCCATCACCAAATATAGTTTCCATCTTAATATTACTTTCCATATACATCATACCGCCTGCTTCAGCAAGTACACTCTCATTTGGATCTAACTCAATTTCTACGAACTGCATTTCATTTCCTACAATTTTATAATCGATTTCATGTGCCATTATATTTCTCCTTCTCATTTATTCAAACCAATAAAGGTACGTTTCTTAGGCTTTTTTAACTACAAGATCAACCTTTTCACCATTAATGTTCCAATTTTTACTATAACCTTCAAATAACTCGGCTTTTGTCGTATTAATCAATGTCTCTTCTTCAATAACAGTCTGATTAGCTTCCACTATAGAAGCAATCTTATCATTTCCTGCATAACCAAATTCAATATGATCAGTCACTTCAAAGTCTGCTTCCTTACGCATTGTTTGGATTTTTGATATGATTTCTCTTACAAAGCCTTCTTCTATTAATTCATCCGTAAGATTTGTATCAAGTACAACTGTCATATCGCCGTCAACTATTGATGCATAACCTTCCATTTTAGCTGAATCAATTAGTAAGTCCTCTTTTGTAAGTGTAACTTCATAGCCATCAAAGTCAAATGCTAAATGTCCTTGTTCATTAAGTTCATCCATTGCATGAGTTCCATCAACTTCCATAAGAGCTGTTCGAATCTGCTTTAAATACTTACCATATTTTGGACCAACAGTACGTAGTTGTGGTTTGAAACTGTATGTTGTAAAATTGCTTACATCATCAGTAAGTTCAACTGCTTTAACATTTAATTCTTCACGAATTATTTCTGCAAATGTCTCACTAAGTTCATCATTATACTTAATAAACATGTTTGGAAGTGGTTGACGGTTTTTAATATTAGCGCCATTTCTAGCTGCACGTCCTGCTACAACAGCTTTAAGTACAACTTCCATCTGTGCTTCAACTAACGCATCTATGCAAACCTTATCAGCAACTGGATAGTCACATAAGTGAACTGACTCTGGTGCCTTGTCATCAAAATTAACAACTAAGTTTCTATAAATATCTTCTGCCATAAACGGTACAAATGGAGCACATAATCTTGATAATGTCTCAAGGGTTGTATAAAGTGTCATGTATGCATTTATCTTATCTTGATTCATATCTTTTTGCCAAAATCTTTCACGGCTTCTTCTTACATACCAATTTGATAATTCATCAACAAATTCACTAATTGCTCTTGTCGATTCTGTAATTCTATAATTTCCAAGATTTTCATCAACAAACTTAATTAATGTATTAAGTTTTGAAAATAACCATTTATCCATTAATGATAAACTCTCTTTATCTAAAGTATACTTAGTCGGATTAAACTGATCAATTTCTGCATATAATACATAGAATGCATAAGTATTCCAAATAGTACCCATAAATTTACGTTGACCTTCAACAACTGCATCACCACGGAATTTGTTTGGTAGCCAAGGTGCTGAATTATTATAGAAGTACCAACGAATTGCATCAGCACCATAAGTTGTTAATGCATCAAAGGGATCAACTGCATTACCTTTTGACTTACTCATCTTCTGTCCGTTTTCATCTTGTACAAGACCAAGAACAATAACATTCTTATAGGCAGGTTCGTCAAACAACATTGTTGATATCGCTAATAATGAATAAAACCAACCTCTTGTTTGATCGACAGCTTCACTGATGAAATCAGCAGGAAAGTTATCTTCAAAAATTTCCTTGTTTTCAAATGGATAATGCCATTGAGCAAAAGGCATTGCTCCTGAATCATACCAACAATCAATTACAGGCGCTACTCTTGTCATATTGTCATTTCCACATTTTTCGCAGGTAATATGCACATCGTCAACAAAAGGACGGTGCAATTCAATATTATCCGGACAATCTTTACTCATTGATTTAAGTTCTTTAATCGAACCTATTGCATGTCTGTGACCACATTCACATTCCCAAATATTAAGTGGTGTTCCCCAGAATCTATCACGGCTAATGCCCCAATCAACAAGGTTTTCTAACCAATCGCCAAAACGTTTTTCACCAATTGCTTTAGGTAGCCAGTTAATCTTATTATTATTAGCAATAAGTTTATCTTGAACCTTAGTTACTTCTATAAACCAAGTATCCTTCGCATAATAGATAAGAGGTGTGTCACATCTCCAGCAATGTGGATAACTATGTTCATAATCTATGGCTTTAAATAATTTCCCTGTTTCACTTAAATATTTAATAATCTCAGGATCCGCATCTTTAACATTTCTTCCTGCCCAATGTGTTACTTCTTCTGTAAAAGTACCTTTATCATTAACATATTGGATTAATGGGAGTCCGTATTCACGACCTACTTTAGAGTCATCTTCACCAAATGCAGGTGCAATATGAACAATTCCTGTACCATCTGATAAGGTAACGTAATCAGCACAAGTAACAAAAAATCCTTTATCAGTTGGTTTTGCAAAATCAAATAAAGGTTCATATCTTATGAACTCTAAATCTTTACCTGTATAAGTTTTTATTATTTCATAAGTTTTAGTACCGTCTTCATTAGTACCAAAAGCCGTATCACAAAGGGCACTTGCTAAAATATACTCAAGCCCTTCCGCTTTTACTCTAACATATTCTTCAATCGGATTAACACAAAGAGCAATATTACTTGGCAATGTCCACGGAGTTGTTGTCCAAGCTAAGAAGTATGCATTGTCTTCATTTTCAATCTTAAATCTTGCCATAATTGAAGTTTCTTTAATATCTTTATAACCTTGTGCCACTTCATGAGAAGATAATGAAGTACCACACCTTGGACAGTATGGAATGATTTTATGTCCCTTATATAAAAGTCCTTTATCCCATATCTGTTTTAGTGACCACCAAACAGATTCAATATACTCATTATGATATGTAACATATGGATCATCCATATCGGCCCAAAATCCAACAGTTCCACTGAAGTCTTCCCACATACCTTTATATTTCCAAACACTTTCTTTGCATTTAGCTACAAAAGGTTCTATGCCATATTCTAAAATCTGATCTTTACCATCAATACCTTCAGCTTTTTCAACTTCTATTTCAACAGGCAAACCATGTGTATCCCAACCAGCTTTCCTTAAAACTTTGTTTCCCTTCATTGTTTGATAACGTGGAATTAAGTCTTTGATTACACGAGTTAATACATGCCCAATATGCGGCTTTCCATTTGCTGTTGGTGGTCCATCATAGAACGTATATGTTGGTCCATCATTTCTTAGTTCAATACTTTTTTCAAAAATTTTATTTTCATTCCAGAATTTTAAAACTTTTTTTTCGCGTTCAACAAAGTTGAGTTTTGTGGATACTTTTTCGTACACTTTAGTTCCTCCTAGATTTTCAGTATTTCAAGATGATTCTATATACTATATAAAAATTCTAATTAATATTAATATATATGTTTAAGATTTTACAAATCATCACAATCAATACATAATTATACTTGTTAATACCTTATTTGTAAAGAGTTTATGCACATTAGTCAGCTTCCTTGTCCCTAATAATTTTTGATAGCATAACCACTGAAATGACAGACGACAAAATTGCTATCATAACAAATGAAACTTGTAGAGACGAGACATCTCCAATCAAGCCTACCAACGGGAATAATACTATCATAAACAGACTAAAAATCATGCTTTGCATTGATAATACTGTAGCCCTTCTCTCACTTGGTATAAGACGATTAATATAATCACTCATAATAACATATTCAATAGCTTCAACTACGCTCAAACCGATAATTCCAATTTCACTATAGGTTCCTGTTACCATAAGCCAAAGGAAAAACGCCATGCCACCTAATAGTATAGTTAAGGTTTTCTTATAACCAAATCGTTTTTCAATCTTATGAGCCTGAGTTACTCCAATAGCACTAAGCAGCGCTCCTACAGCTAAGACAATACCAATTCTAAATTCACTTCTTCCATTAATTTTCAAATAATTTTGTATATAAAAAAAAGTTGTTGTTGAAAAAACGCCAACACTTTCCGACATAAGAATCAAAAAGCTTAATTTCTTAGAATTCTTAATAACAAGAACACTTTCTTTTAACTGATGAGTAAATGTTTTAAAACCGTTTTCTTTTTTCGTAACTTTACCAACAGATGGTTCTATAAACGACAAACTTTGCAAGGCAGCTACAGCACCTACTACTAAAGCAACTTTATAAACATAACTATAATCAATAGTAGCTAGATATCCTCCAATCGGTAACGCTAACGCATTTGCACATTGGTAGACAACTTCCGATTTTCCCTTGATTTTCATATACTTTTTTTCTATACCAATTTCAATCATCGAATCATATATTAACGCATCTCCTGCTCCTGATTCTAGATTATAGCTAAGTGCACTAAGTACAAAGCTCATAGCAAAACCAACTACTCCACCACTATAGATCATTAAAACTGTGGAAATAATTCCAACAACTCTTCCAATTACTCTTGATGTCTTTCGTCCAAACAAATCAGCCACTATACCTGTTGGCACTTCCATTGTAAAGGAAGTTATATGAAATATCGCTTCCATTATTCCAATTTCAAATAGTGACAAACCACGATATGCAAGGTATAACATCCATACACCACTTGTTAAATTAAAACTTATTAAAAATGTATATATATATAGTTCTTAAAAATATTTCTTTCCAGCAATTTATTTGAATTTTCTTTTATATTTATCATTTTTTTCATCATTATAGAACTTTCCTTCCACCGAAAAACACCGTTATTATAACAAATCTTATTACCTGATGCAATACATTATACAAAATAATTATTGCTTGTTTACACTAAATCCTATAAAATTGTATGTAACGGAATTAATGGTTAAATATCACATGTATTTAGGAAAGGTATATTATGCCAAATTTAGATTTAACTTTATTAACAGATTTTTATGAACTTACTATGATGCAAGGATATTTTCATCATGAATCTAACGATAAAACTGTTGTTTTTGATATGTTTTACCGCTCTAACCCGAGTGGAAGCAGTTTTTCAATCGCCGCAGGTTTAGAACAATTTATTGATTACTTAAACAACATATCTTTTAGTGATGAGGATATTGCATACTTACGCAAGCAAAAAATTTTTGACGAACCTTTTATTACTTATTTAAAAGAATTTAAATTCACCGGAAATATTTATGCCGTCGAAGAAGGAACTGTTGTTTTTCCTTACGAACCTATCGTAAAAGTTATAGCTCCAATTTGTCAGGCTCAATTAATAGAAACGGCACTTCTTAATATTGTTAATCATCAAAGTTTAATTGCAACTAAAGCCGCACGAGTTAAATGGGCTGCAGGTGATAATAATGTTCTAGAGTTTGGCTTGCGCCGAGCTCAAGGTCCTGATGCTGGAATTTATGGAGCAAGAGCTGCTATTATTGGTGGCTGTAGCGCCACTTCTAATGTCCTTGCTGGTAAAATGTTTGACTTACCTGTTAAAGGTACACATGCCCATTCATGGGTCATGAGTTTTCCAACTGAATTTGAAGCCTTTAAAACATATGCAAAACTATACCCTGATAATTGTCTTTTATTGGTTGACACCTATGACACGCTACACTCTGGTGTTCCAAATGCAATAAAAGTTTTCAAAGAATTAATTGAAGATGGTTTAAAACTTAAAATCTTTGGTATCCGATTAGATAGTGGTGACTTATCTTATCTTTCTAAAGAATCACGAAAACTACTTGATCAAGCAGGTTTTACAGATGCAATCATCAGTGCTTCTAGCGATCTTGATGAATATTTAATACGCGATTTAAAGTTACAAGGAGCCAAAATTGACCTATGGGGTGTTGGTACTAATCTAATAACTTCTAAAGATTGTCCTGCTTTTGGCGGCGTCTATAAACTTGCTGCACTTTATGATGGAACAAAGTATATACCTAGAATTAAATTATCAGATAATCCAATAAAAGTAACTAATCCTGGTAACAAAAGATTATTACGCCTTTACAGCAAACAAACAGGTAAAATCAAAGCTGACTTAATCATTCTGAATGATGAGGTATACTATGCTAATCAGGATTTAACAATTTTCGACCCTATTGCACCTTGGAAAAAAATCGAATTAAAGGCTAATACCTATATAATTAAAGAAATGTTAAAACCGATTTATATAAATGGTAAACAAGTTTATAAATCGCCTACAACAGCCCAAATAAAAGCTCACTGCAACAAAGAGCTAAAAACACTATGGGATGAATCAAGACGTTTAATCAATCCACAGCCAGTACATGTAGATTTGTCAAATTCTCTATATAATCTCAAGCAAAAATTGATGATGGAAAGTTGATTATTTTAGCAATTTCATGTATAATAGTGAAACTTATACATGAATTTAAACGGTAGCATCTATTGCCTATAACACAGGAGGAATTAACTATGGAAAAACCAGTAAATTCAATAAATACAGACCATAGAAAAAGCGGTATTTTAGTACATCCAACATCTTTTCCAGGTCCTTATGGAATTGGAGACTTAGGAGATAGTGCATTTAGATTTATTGATTTTTTGATAGATTCTGACCAAGAGCTTTGGCAGGTATTACCTATTGGTCCAACTGGTTATGGAGATTCTCCATATCAGGCTTTTTCATCTTTTGCAGGACAGCCACTTATTATAAGTCCTGATAAACTAATTAAAATGGGATTACTTAATACCGATGAACTTGCTTTGCAAGTTTGGAATCCGGAAGTAATCGATTACGGACCAGCTATTAAATATAAAACTAATTTACTCCAAAAAGCATTTGCCAACTTTAATAAATCTAATAACAAGTCTACCCATAAACAGTTTAAAAACTTTTGTATCAAACATAAGGATTGGTTAGCTAATTATGCCTTATTTATGGCAGTAAAAGATTTCCATGACGGTGTTATGTGGACAGAATGGGAGAAGGAAATAGCCTTTCCTTCTCAAGCAGCAATTAATAAGTGGAATAGAAAACTCGAAGTAGAAATAAAATATTATAAATTCATACAGTTCATTTTCTTCAAACAATGGTTTGAACTTAAAAAATACGCTAACGATAGGGGAATTTCAATAATCGGAGATATTCCAATCTTTGTTGCCTTTGATAGTTCAGATGTTTGGGCAAATAAAGACTTATTCTTCTTAGATTCAAAAGGTTACCCAACTATCGTTGCCGGCGTTCCCCCTGATTACTTTAGCGAAACAGGCCAATTATGGGGAAATCCTCTTTATGATTGGACTGCTAATAAAAAGACTAATTATAATTGGTGGATAAAACGTATCAGTAGCAACCTTGAATTTGTTGATTTCTTAAGAATTGATCACTTTAGAGGTTTTGAAGCATACTGGTCTATACCATATGGCGCAAAAACCGCGATTGATGGCGAATGGAAAACAGGTCCAGGACATGACATATTTATTGCTCTTGAAGCAGAGCTTGGTAAAAACCTACCAATTATTGCAGAAGATTTAGGCGTTATCACACCTGAAGTTGAAGCTTTGAGAGATGATTTTAACTTTCCTGGTATGAAAATTCTTCAATTTGCTTTTGAAAATATTGAAGAAAATAACTTCCTACCACATAATTATACGCCAAATTCAATTTGTTATACAGGAACCCACGATAATGACACAACACTAGGCTGGTACTTAAAGGCTATTTCTAAAAGCCAAGATAGAGTTCGTCGTTATATGAATACTGATGCAAATGATGTATGTTGGGACTTTATAAGAACATGTTTTGGTTCAGTTTCTACTATGGCTGTTGTACCATTGCAAGACATATTTTCTTATGATAGTTGGGCAAGGACAAACACCCCTGGTGTCGCTGCTAATAACTGGAAATGGCGTTTTAAAGATAATATGCTAAATGAACATTATATAGGTAAGCTAAGGTATGTTACCAAATTATTTGGTCGTGGTAGAAGTACTGAGGATACATTATGAGAGCAGTAATATTTATTATTATTATATCTATACATTTTATTCTCGGACTACCTTACCTAGGATTAATATACTTAATTGGTATCTTTAACTATAAACAGCGTATTAAAATGGCTTACGCATATAACCGATTAACATCCTGGTGGTTATACACTATCTCAGGAGCAAAATTTGTAACGCAAGGATTAGAAAACTTATATCAAGATACAAATGTTGTATATGTCGGCAATCATAGAAGTATGATAGATATCCCTCTTATGATGTTGTTCATGAAAGACCCTATTATCCTAATCGGTAAAGATAGTATAAAAAAATGGCCTTTTATTAGTTGGTGGTTACATGCTATGGGTGGATATTTTCTAGATCGTTCTAGTGGAAAAGCCGGTTTTAAAACTATAATTTCCGCAATTAATCGTATTAAAAACGGCGAATCTTGCCTTATATACCCTGAAGGCACAAGAAGTCGTACACAAGAAATGTTACCTTTTAAGCAAGGAAGTTTTAAACTCGCTTCTAAACCTTGCGTTCCTATTATTCCTATGGCAGTGCTTGGTACTGCAGATGTTTTTGAAAATAATAAAATTAATTTAAAGCCAGAAACTATTTATTTTAGTGTTGGCGAGCCTATTTATCTTGATCAACTTAGTGAAGAGAACCAGCGAAGTAGCGCTAAATATGTTCAATCTATTATTCAAATAATGTATGATGAACTTCTAGATAAACAAGCTATTGAAAAAGCATCTAAATAGCAGTAAGTTATAACTATATTTATTATTAATTTATTGCTATGAATGTGGATTAATGTTAAACTGATAAAAGTGAGCAAAATTATTTATACAGGAGGTACCAACCATGCCACAATGGCTGCAAATATTACTAATTGTATTACTCGTAGTTGCTTTCGTCTTAGCTGTTTTATACATAGTAGGACGTAAACTACAAAAAAAAGCTGATTCACAACAAGGTCTGATAGATTCATCTAAGCAAGTTGTTTCAATTCTAGTTATAGATAAGAAAAAAATGCGAATTTCAGAATCTAACTTACCACAAATGGTACAAGACCAAATTCCTTTTTACTTAAAATGGCGTAAAATGCCACTTATTAAAGCTAAAATCGGTCCACAGATTACTACTCTTATGGCCGACGAGAAAATTTTCAAAGAAATACCTGTGAAACGTCAAGTAAAAGTTGAACTTGCAGGTATTTATATTGTAAATATCAAAGGCAAACCAAAGCAAAAGAAATCTAATTCGAAAACTCCAATCAAAAAATCTCTTTGGCAAAAAACTAAAGATAAAGTTGGACTAAACAAAAAGTAGATATTATTATCGCCATAAAACTAGAAAGTGCAGGCATATGACGCTTGTGGGAGTGCTAATCCCAATTGATTCTAGGACTAATATACTAAACCTTCGGTTTGAGAATATTAATCCTAGAATCAATCCGGATCAGAGTCCCATTACGCATCACATGTCTACACTTTCTTCTTAATGTTCAGTTATAAAATAATTATTTAATTATTTTATAAGCGGCTCCTACAAATTCTCTGAACAGAGGATGTACTTTATTTGGTCTTGATTTGAATTCGGGATGGAATTGTACACCTACAAACCAAGGATGGTCTTCAATCTCAACCATTTCTACAAGTCTCTCATCAGGAGATAATCCTGTTATCTTTAGTCCTGCATTAACCAATTCTTCTCTATACTCATTATTATACTCATAACGATGCCTATGGCGTTCATAAATAAGTATATCTTTATACGCTTCTAAAGCATTTGAATTCATAGCAACTTTGCATGGATATGCTCCAAGTCTCATTGTACCACCTAATTCATCAATATCTCTTTGTTCAGGCATTAGGTCAATTACTGGATAAGGCGTATCTGGTACTAACTCTGAACTATGTGCGCCTTTTAATTCAAGTACATTTCTTGCATATTCAATAACCGCACACTGCATACCAAGACAAATACCAAAAAATGGTATTTTACGAGTTCTTGCATAATTTGTTACAAGTATTTTCCCTTCGATACCACGTTCGCCAAAACCACCTGGTACTATTATTCCATTTACTCCTTTAAGTTCTTCTTCCATATTGCTCTCATCAAGATATTCTGAATTAATCCACTTGATTTTGATATTTGTTCCATGATGTACCCCTGCATGTTTTAGTGATTCAACTATTGAAATATATGCATCGTGTAATTCTACGTATTTACCAACTAATGCGATTTCTATGGCACTATCTTCTAAAGATTTTTCGCGTTTCACCAATGCTTCCCATTCACTGTGATCAGGCTTAGGGCATTCAATATTAAGTTTTCTACATGCAACCTCTGCTAACCCTTCTTTTTCAAGCATTAGTGGTACTTCATATAATGTTTCTGCATCTAAGTTTTGAATAACACAATCTTCTTCAACATTACAAAACAATGCCATTTTTTCTTTCATCTCTTTAGTTAATTCATGTTCTGATCTACACACAAGAATATCTGGTTGAATACCTAACGAACGCAGTTCTTTAACCGAATGTTGTGTAGGTTTTGTTTTCATTTCTTGTGACTTTCTAAGATATGGTATCAATGTTACATGAATGTATAATACATTTTCTCTACCCACTTCAGCCGCAACTTGACGAATCGCTTCAATAAAGGGAAGACTCTCAATATCGCCAACTGTACCACCAATTTCAGTAAAAACAATGTCTGATTGATTAGATTTTCCAACACGGTAAACTCGCTCTTTAATCGTATTAGTAATATGTGGAATAACTTGTACTGTGGCTCCAAGATATTCACCCTTACGCTCTTTATTAAGAACTGACCAATAAATCTTTCCCGTTGTAATACTACTATATTTAGTTAAATTTTCATCTATAAAACGTTCATAATGACCTAAGTCAAGATCCGTTTCTGCACCATCCTCAGTTACAAAAACCTCACCATGTTGGTAAGGGCTCATAGTCCCTGGATCAATATTTATATAAGGATCAAATTTCTGAATAGTCACCTTATAACCACGATTCTTAAGTAATCTACCTAAGGACGCCGCAGTAATACCTTTACCTAACCCAGATACAACACCACCAGTTACAAAAATATATTTTGTTTGCATAATTCACCTCGCATAATTTATCTTACTTAACCATAACTTAATCCATTTTAGGTGTTTACTAATCAAAAGTCAAGATATTTGTGTATATATTTGTGTATAACATACTAGTTTTGTGTATCTTCCACAATCCAATCTAGCGCTGCGTTTAATTGTATGTCATTATTTTCAACTGCTTTCGTATATTCTGTATTTAGCCTTCCTTGTGTAGTAAAGTCACATACACCATAAGGATAAAGCCCTGTAACTCTTTGAAATTCTTTAACAGCATAATATGTACTTATTGTATAAGTATCATCAGGTTCTTCGTTAAAATAACCCATGAATTTAAGCATGCCTTCCACATTTACTATTTGTTCATCCACATCAGAACTATAAAAACGACGATCTGAATATACATATTCTGGAGTATCTATTATAATATCAGGTATTACTCCTACTCCATTGATTTTGTTTAACTCAGGTGAAAAGAATTCTTGTGTTGTTAACTTTGCTAAATAATCTTCTCCAATATGATATATGTTTTGGGCAACTCCTTTTCCATATGTTGATTCACCAATTACAATACCATCACCGTTTTCTTTCACAGCTGCTGAAAATATCTCTGAAGCAGATGCACTGTTTTCATTAACTAATAGTACCACTTGAAAAGGAACTTCTTCAAGCTCAGATGTATAGGTTGTATCCACACCGTTTTTTGATGTTAAGGTTACTATCTCCCCTTTTGGAACCACTTGCTGTAACATCGTTACAGCTGTGTTTAAATATCCACCACTATTATCTCTCATGTCAATTAGTAAATACTCCACTTCTGCCATTTTTGCTTCTTCAACAGCTTCAATAAATGCTTCATCTGTCTGATCCATAAAACTAGTTACTTTTATACCATATATCTTTGCTTTAAGAGTATCTTCAAGTTCATATCCAACTGTATTTAAATCAATTGGAACAACTGTAGGAACAATAATACTTCTTCTCTCTAAGTCATGTGAAAAGGATTTTCTCTCACGAATAAATTCAATATTTACATAAGTACCTTCTTCGCCAACAATTTTACTAACTAATTGATTAAGATCAAATTGATCAGCTTCTTCATCATTTACTTTTGATATAACATCATTTGCTCTAATACCTGCTTCCTTAGCAGCACCACCTTCAAAAACTTCTGTTATCACTACTTGATTAGAGATTAATTGAATTCTTACTCCTATCCCAACATACTGACTAGATAATGATTCGATAAACACTTTAGCTTCTACGTCATTATAAAAAATCGAATAATCATCTAATACTGATGTCATTCCTTCTAATGCTGCTTCAAACAACTCTTTTTCCGTAATTTCTCCACCAGAATAGTTGTTTAATATTAATTCCCTAAGTGCTTCAATTTCCTCCATATAATCTTCTGTATCTTTTGCCAATATACCTGTTCCTGTACTTAGTAATAACACTAATATCATTACTAATGTTATTAGTTTCTTAAATATACTTGTATTATATAAATGCTTTTTCATATTAAATCCTTTCTTACTATCTTGTTTTTAATTTTTATTTAAATAATTTATTTTATTAATATGTTTTAATAATCTTTACCAATTTCTTCACGAAGATAATCTATCAGTCTATTAATAATTGCTGCTGCTTCAGCTTTTGAGATCCACTGTTTAGGATTAACTCTACCTTTGTCATCACCTTTAATAATTCCCAAACGGTATCCTGCAACGATTTCTTTTCTAGCCCACGATGCAATTAGTGAATCATCAATAAAAGAAGTTGTAGGACTACCCGTAACGCCTAACCGTTCTAATCCTATGACACGAATGTATATAACAAAGGCCTCTTCTCTTGTAATTGGTACATTCACATCAAAATCCTCACCTGTTCCTTTTACAAGCTTTGCATGATAAGCTCCCATTATATATGGATACAATGGATGTTCAAATCCAACATCTCCAAAAATTTGCTGTGAGTCATTATTAATCGTCTCATAAGGCGAAGTATCTATATCCATTGTCAAGCACAACGCTTTTACAAAATCTCCTCTAGTCATGGCTTCAAAGTGCATTCCCTCATGAGGAACTTCTGTAAATATTTGCATACTGTATAATTTTTTAAGATCATCTTCTGCCCAATGACCTTCAATAAAATCAAGGCCTTCAGGAATAGGAAGTTTTTCAATTTCATTTGCAGTTGTTAATAATAACTCATTTTTCTTCTGTGATGGCGTTAAATTAGAATGTTGTGATATGATTTCATATTCTAATGTAGCTTCTCTTTCCATACGTTGATTATATGTTCCACCAAAACTTATTGGAAAAGGCTGATTTTCGTTATAATATATTGTTTTTTTAGCTTCTAATCTTGGATTAAGAGTGATGTCCATACTTAAATCTAAGTCTGTTGATCGAATTGACATGGTCAGTTTTTGTGTTTCTACTTTTGACCAAGGTTGTTTATATCCATAAATATCATCTCCATTATTCTCAACTACAACACTAATTTCATTCCCATCAGCATCCTTAAAAATTCCGCTATATGATAATGTAGTGCTGTAATAAGCCACACCAGCAGTAATATCCTCCACTGTTGCTTTTGAAAAAATTGCACTATCACTATCAAGGGAATAAGCACCTGTCGGTGTTGTAATACTTTCAACCCAGCTAACCAATTCAGAATCTTTAATTATTTGTCTTTTAAATTCTCCTTCATAGATCCAGTAAGCTGTATTTAATGATAAAGATCTTGCAAGAGTAACATCATTTGCCTTATTATTTGCTTTTATAATATATCGTTCTTTATAAATACCTGAAGAAGCTGCCATAATATCATCATCTTCAACATCTACAGTAATAGTTCCAGTCACTTCAACCGGTTCTCCACTAATAAAAATCATTTCCTTATATGCATAAACTGGTGTTTTATTATCTGAAATATTAACATGTTTTTCTATATTTTTTGGCAAATAATCACCTTCTGATATCCCACCAAAAAAACCTATTTCACCTTCACTTCCATAAGCTTTTGACATTACACTTAGCATTGTTGTTAACATTAATACCATCAACGCGCCTAAACTTATCATTTTTTTACCTAATGATTTTTTTGTCTTTATGCCTTTATATCCATGTTTATATCTCTGTTTATAACCTTTCATATTATCCTCCAACTTTTGATTATTATTCCACATATATAATATATCCAGGGAACTTTCTGTTGTCATTAAGTTTAAGTTCTTCTGCTAAATCTATATTAGTCATTAAACGCAGTCTGTCGCCTAATTCAAGTTCTTCTAGCGCAATAACTTTGTTGTTTTTAATAATTATTGACTCATTAAATAATTCTGTTTCCGAGTAACTGTTTGGACGACTTAGTTCATTCCACTGCTTAGTAGTCTTATCATATGCTAATGTATCTTTAAGCAAAATAATACTATTTTCTAAATCAACTTCAAAAACTTCTCCAATTACACCTTCTAAGCAATATGGCCCTTTGATAATATGTGTAGCCTTAACTCCTTCTGCTATTATAGTATATACCTCATCCACCTTTGAAATATCCGAGTATCCAATAAATTCATTGATTCCTAATATATTTTCTTCATCTTTAATAATTGTTTCGTAGTCAATTTCATAAGTTCTTTCAATTGGAGAATATATCCAATCCATATCTGATAATAGAGCGTGAGACATAACAG
Source organism: Vallitaleaceae bacterium (assembly GCA_029935405.1). Lineage (GTDB taxonomy): Bacteria > Bacillota > Clostridia > Lachnospirales > Vallitaleaceae > UBA1351. The sequence continues at coordinate 25,878 of JAOZKH010000019.1, forward strand.
TAAAATCCTCATAATCATTAATGTGAGCAATACGACCTCTCATAACAGATATGCTATCATTATTTGGTTCTGGTTTAACCTTAATAACTGCGGCCTGATTATTGCCATTTAGTACAACTTGAGTATAATCAGGAGCCATAACATTAGATACAGATATTAACTTGTCATTTTTCACAACAATGGTTCCATTATCGATTTTGATGGTTCCATCATGGTTTTGAGTCTCTAATTCGTTAAATCCATTTGTTGTTGTTACATTACTATATGCTAAGACACTATCTCTATTTTCTCTAAAGGTAACCTTCGTGATTTTTTCTTTATCAAAGTACTTTTCTGTAGCCACATACATATCAATGTCATCTATTCTCAAATAATTATCTACATAAGCTAAGGTCACTCTTTCATCCTCGTGATAATATTCAATATCTTCTTTAGAAATATCAAGTGTTATTGCTGTGGTATAGTTTTTCCAGCCAGTCTGAATCAGCTCATAACTATTTAAAATCGATATTGTTTCTTGGCTAATACTAATCGTTCCAAGTTTTCCTTTATAAATCTTTTCAATAACATTACCATTAGGATCAATATTGATTTCTTTCACGCCTTCATGTAGTGTTCCAGGAGCAATAACTGCTTGATTAACTAAAATACGTACTAAATCTCCTGATGAAACTTCAGACATGCTTACATTTTTACTACCTTTAATGACTGGTATATTATCAGTGATTTTATAACTCACGACAGAATGATCATGCATTTTTAATATAATATTATATCCTTCATCACCTTTATATTCCGCTTTTAAAATTTCACCAAATTTAACTGTATAGTTTGTCTTAGCACTGATTGCCAAAATGTTTTCTTTATTAGAAGGATCTAGTTTTATATGTACTATATCTCCAACTTCTATTTCATCAATATGGGCATCATCTTCATCAAATCCATAGTATGGGAATAATTGATCAAAATATCCTATCTGATCCTCATTATCATAATACTTTTCTTTTTCTACATCTATTTGATTTTCTATATAACGTTTAACAACTTCATTTCCATCCCAATCAGAAACACGTATGTAATTAAAATCGGTATTATGTTCAATAACTAATCCACTAAATTCATTAAAAGTTACTAAAGTTCCCCCATAATTAATTTCTGTAACTAATTGGTTCTTAATTGTTAAAGTTATGCTATTAGTAATCGGTGCATCGCTAATATTGATATACTTTTCATCAAATACAATAGTTTTAAGGTTTGTATTATATAATGTATCAGCCATTGTATAGGTCAGATAGTTACCATATTCGTTTTGAATGGTAATCTTCCCTTCATTAATATCTGTTAATGGTTCTAACGCACCTTTAACATGATACAACACTGGACTTTTTACTACTTGAACATAATATACTTCATCTGTAACTTCATTAACCACATAGTGAATTGTATCACCTTCTAAAAGACTAGAAAGAGATTGTATATTATCACCTCTATAAACAACTGCATCTTTTACATCAACAACGCCGTTTATCTTAGTATCACTTTCCTTTATGAATCTATCTACTGATCCATCTGAGTTTCTTATTAACACTTTGTTCAGCAACACATTGCCAGTTCCATCAACTTTCATTTCTGTTTCTACATGCCCTACATAACCTGATTTTTCAACAAGCCCCATATTTTCATACAAAAGAGTATCCATATTAGCCATAATCTGCATCATTTCAGCTCGTATAAGGTTTCCTTTTGGATTAAATGATGTCCCATCCCCTACCATTATCTCTTCTTCGACAATCGCCTCTATATATGGGATAAACGCATTATCCATTTCATCAAAATCATCAAAAGTAAGCACGTTTTGTTGTCTATATATAGGTTCTATCAAAGCAGGGGTTTGACTATTGATTCCTTGAACAATCCATTTAGAAATAAGTTCTCTTGAAACAGGTTCAGTTCTAATAAAGTTAAATTCTGGATCGAGTACGGTTTGATCAGCGGTAAGTCCATCTGCTAACTCTGCCGCTGTAATTAATCCTAGTTGACTAGCTAGAGTTAAGTAGCCTTTCGACCATAAATCTATTGTTGTTTCCCCATCTCCTAGAACAATTCCCTCTGCTATTTGTTTTGCTTCTTCTTCTAATCCTAATGAACGCATGATAAATGCTAACGCCTCTTCTTTGCTCATTGAATTTGTTGGTCTAAATTCTCTAACACCATTACTCACATAACCTTTTGTAATATCAAGGGCTCCCATTCTCATAATTGCTTCTTTACCCCAATAATCATCTGAAACATCGCTAAAATTCAAATTTGTAATCATATCCCCTGATACTGTTCTTCCAGTATATTCATTAGCAATCTCAGCTGATACTATGCCTCTATCTTCATTAATCGCTGCGAATACATTATTTGCAAACAAAATAAATACTAATATAACTGAAATCAATCCAGATATATTTCTATTTTTTGAAATATATTTTCTACATTTATTATTAAATAAATATTTGAATTTCATATGAATCCTCCTGAGTATTAATTAACCTGTTCCATTATATCATATATATCATATTATTTCGGCATTTTACTGTGTAATACCAAGCACTTTTTAGTATTATTTTTAGATGTAATCATAGCTTTTTAAGCAAAAAAGTGTATAATGTACATTATGCTAATCATTCTTTGCGAGGTGAATAATGAAAGATAATGTAAGAATTACCGTCATCGGTATTCAATCTGAAATGATTGATGATGAAAAAATAGAACTTCAAACAACAGGAAAATGGTTTACAAAAACAGGCAAGGAATATATTGTTTATACTAATCAAGATTTAGTTGAATCAAAGGACACTAGAACAAGGGTCACTTTTGACAACAATTCTGTCTCAGTAATCAGAAGTGGTGCAGTTAATACACATCTTGTTTTCGAACTTGGAATTTCTCATGTTATTCCTTATGAAACCCCCTTTGGAATCCTTGATATGATTTCACATACCAAATCTATTAACACTAAAATAACAAATCAATCAATCGAACTAAAAGTTATTTATGAACTGAACATCAATAATTCTGATATGGGCGAAAATATATTTCATATAATTGCTCATCGTCTAAGTGAAACTTAATTATCTCTGTAATTGGATTAATAATTATAATTAATTGTAAATCTTATTTCTAATTGCACTCAGAAAGGACTCCCACAATGAATAAACTTATTAAGAAAAATGAGAAGGTTAAAGACAAAACTGTCAAACATGAGAAAGTATCTATTAAATTAAAACTTATTCTATCCCATATAGTAATTGGTATTGTACCAATGCTGATTGTTGTTATACTAATACTTAATAATGCTGAAGCTGGTATAATCGAAGAAGTTGAAGTAACGACACTTAATCTTGCCAACAAAACATCAATTAACCTTAATATGCTGACAGATGCCATTGTTTCCACTGGAAAATCAGTTTCTGTTGATAATAAAGCCCTTAATGTTGTAGCTAAAAGCAAAGATGACTACGAGAATCAATTTCAGTTTGTTAGTGAGCGTATGGATATAATTGATCCGTTATTTAGGAATATTCAGTTAACAAATCGTGCAGTTAAAACTATAGTTTTCATAAAAGAAAACGAAATAATATCTTCAAATAAAGTAACGTATCTAGATAGCGATACATTTAGTGATGAGTTTTTTAGTAGACCTTATGTTCAGTCACTTCAAGGTTCCGCTTCTAAATGGTTTTATGATGCATTTAATACAGATAGTATCTTTATGATTCGACGAGTAAGAAGTGTCATTGCAGACATTGGTGTTTTGATGTTTGAAATCAACCCCGAATACTTTACCAACAACTTAGAATTTGATGAACTTGAAGAAGGTATTGATGTTTATATTACTAATGAAAATGGAAATATTATAATGAGTAATATTATAGAAGAAGATGGAACAGATCTAGCGTTATTTACAGAAATAACTAATAATATTGCAAGTAATGAAATCGACAACGAAGAACCACTGGAAAAAACAGGAGTTTTTACTTCGCTTAATAATGCTGACGTAGAATCTTTGGTTTCCTATTCTGAACTTGATAATGGATGGTATTATATTCAAGTTCAACCAACACAAATGTTACTTGGATCTATTGATACCCTTAAAACTATTTCTATTATTTTCTTTATAGTAGCTGCAATTTTCGCAGTTTTTGCAGGTGTATTTATGGCACTTAGTATAACTGCACCTATTAATTATATTAAAAAATTACTAAAATTATTAGAACAAGGCGATTTAACTGTCAAGTCAAATATAGTTGGTCAATACGAAATCGGCCAATTATCTAGTAGCTTTAACCAAATGGTTGGAAATATATCTTTATTAATCAAAGATACTAAAAAAACAGCTACTGAAGTATCTTCTGATTCTAATAATCTTAATATGATTGCAAAACAATCAGCCTCCGCCTCTAAAGAAATAATGATAGCTATTGAAGCGCTTGCAACAGGTTCAATGGAACAAGCAAAGGATGCCGATAAAACAACTACCGTTATTAATGAACTAGCAACTAAGATTAAAGAGACGGAACTTACCTTTAAATCAGTTACTAAGTCAGCAACAAGAACGAGAGAAGTTAGTTCCCATGCTACAACAACAATCGAAGAACTAAATAATACAACACAAAATTCAATACAACTATCAAATAATATTAAATCAGACATGAAAGATTTAGTTAAACGATTTGAAGAAATAATTAGTATTGTAGGAATGATTGATGGTATTAGTTCTCAAACAAACCTACTAGCTCTAAATGCAGCGATTGAAGCAGCAAGAGCAGGTGAAGCAGGCAAAGGTTTTGCCGTTGTTGCTGATGAAGTACGAAAACTAGCAGAACAATCAAGTGATGCAACAAAGAAAATTTCAACTATTGTTAATGGTATTTATGAGGCAACTACTAAGACCGAGAAAATGATTGAAAATAGCGAAGAAGTCTTTGTTGAACAAGAACTTGCTGTAAAAAACACAGATAAAACTTTCAAAACAATTGTTGCAGATATGGATACTATCAGTATTGAAATAAATAATGTTTCAAAAGTACTTTCTAGTCTTGACGCTATTCAAAGCGAAGCAATTGATGCAACAGCATCTATTGCAAGTATTGCCGAAGAATCAGCAGCCGCTGTACAACAAGTTCTTGCAACTGGAGAAGAACAAAGTGCAAATGCAGATAGTTTATCAAACATGTCAGAAAACTTAGGTGAAATTATTCAAAATCTTAATGAAAGCATTGAAGGTTTTAGAGTAGAATAAACTTAAATCCATTTATGTAAAATTTTGTTATAAATTTACATCTAAAAACCCGGGTAATCGATACCCGGGTTTTGTTTGACTATATTCAATCAGTCAGTATTGAATAGCTGTCAATTTATTTAGCTTTTAGCTACTTCTACATTAACTTTACGTCCTTTGATACGTTTATCTTTTAGGCTACTAAGTACTTTATCTACCTGTTTATCCTCAACATCTACAAATGAGAACTTATCGTACATATCTATAGCTCCTATGCTACGACCATTAACGCCGCATTCACCAGTAATTGCACCTAGTAAATCTTTAACTGTAGCTCTATGGGCTTTTCCCACACTTAAGAACAAACGAGTTTGACCTTGCCCACGACGTGATTTTGCTTTATCGTGAACATTCTGCTCATCATTTCGATGTTTTCTATCGTCACGTCCTCGACTGTCTCTTGAATCACTTCTTCCACGATTTCTATCACTACGATTAGTACTGTTTCTACCATCTCTACGTTCTCTACTAGAACGGTTGAAATTGTAATCATTAAGATCTGTATCTTCAATCATTTCATGAAGTGTCAGAGCATCTTTAAGTAATGATGCTGCAAGAAGTTCAACACTATAACCTTTTGCTTCAATTTTATGAATAATAGGTTCGTAGTGATCTAGAACATCTTGATTCATTGATTCCATTAAGTTATCAATGAATTTTTCCATTTTGTTTTCGTTAACTTCTTTAATAGAAGGTACTGGAATCTTCTCAATTCGCTTCTTAATATAGTGTTCTATACTATGAAGTTTTATACGGTCTCTTGCTGAAGCAATTGTTATCGCCGCTCCTGGCTTGCCAGCACGACCACTTCGTCCAATTCTATGTACATAATACTCTTCTTTTTCAGGAATATCATAGTTAATAATCAAGTCAACATTTTGGATGTCAAGCCCTCTTGCAGCAACATCCGTTGCCACTAATACACTAATAACACCTTCATTGAACTTGTGCAATACTGACATTCTTAATTCTTGTTTAAGATCGCCGTGAATTTTATCTGACCAATAATTCTTAGCTTGAAGAGCATCTGTAAGCTCATCAACCATTCTCTTAGTGTTACAAAATACGATACAACGTTCAGGCCCTTTTGCATCTAGTAATCTGTATAGCGCTTCCTTTTTGTATCTGCCTTTTACTGCACAATACTCTTGTACTACAGTACTAGTTGTTAAGCCTGTAGATTTAATCCTAATATTCTTTGGTTCGGTCAAATATTTTTTGGCTAACTCAATAATCAATTTTGGCATTGTAGCTGAAAACATAATTCTTTGTGCGTCTTCACCTAGATTACCCATTACTAATTCAATATCTTCTCTAAAGCCCATTTTTAACATTTCATCGGCTTCATCCAAAATTATGGTATGTAAATCGTTAAAACGAATTGTTCTTCGATTCATATGATCGATTAATCGACCCGGAGTACCTACAATAACCTGTGCACCTCTTTTTAGTGCAGTGAGTTGCTTGTAGATTGGTTCGCCACCGTATACTGCAACGGTTTTGATTCCTGACATATATTTCGAGATTTTTCTAAATTCACCAGCTACTTGGACGGATAATTCTCTTGTTGGACAGAGAATAAGCACTTGTGGGTTTTTATTAGATTGATCTATTTTCTCCAAAATTGGAATGGCAAACGCAGCCGTTTTACCTGTTCCAGTTTGTGATTGACCAATCACATCCACACCTTCGCGAATATATGCAATACCTTTTTCTTGGATTTCTGTTGGGGTTTCATAGCCCATATCCTTAATCGCTTTCATAATACTACTGTTGCTTACTAATTCTTCAAATTTCATTCGTTACTTCCTATTCTATAAACTGTTGGGATGTTTCCCTGACTGCAATCGGGTTATTATATCATAGGACGCTATATAGCACAAGGAAATAATAACGTAATGTTGTATTTAATAATAACTTAATGCAGTACTAATTATAA
>JAOZKH010000246.1 GCA_029935405.1 Vallitaleaceae bacterium
GAGGAAAACGACCTTCAGCATTTATATGAAAATTTGGATTATCATATAAGTAAGTTACTGTTGAACTTCCAAAGGCTCCAGTTCCAATTAAACCTCTTGACTTTGCCCAAACATAGGATGCGTTTATCATCCAACCATTTGAATATCTCTTATTCAATATAATTTCAACACTATCATAGTCACGTTTAGCTCCAGGAGGATTAACCAAGGCTACATCATTTGACAAAAATGGATTTATGATATCATAAAAGGTTACTGTTTCTCCATTATATGGGTCAATAGTCGTTACTGGAAAGTAGTTTGTCCATTCAAGTTCACCTGTATCCATCATTTTATCAATATTTAAAGTATTTATATCAGCATCTTCAACTAAATTTCTATCCCATTTTCTGATATATCTCAAACTTAGGGACCAATCTTCAAATAATTCTTTATCAATACCAATAGTTAATTCATCCATATAAGGAGCAGTTAATTTATGATCTTTCCATCCCAAGACACCTGGCTTTGGAGCTTCGATTCCTGCTGTATAGACATTATTAAGATTTTCATCAAGATAACCAACATAATACATTATACCATTAGGGTTTAATCTGAAAAAATAAGATGATAAGTTAGCACTTGCATATCTTGCAAAACTACCCTTAATCAAAGTTTTACCATTACCTGTCAAATCATATACAAATGAAAGTCTAGGTGATATATTTGTCCATTTAAGATCTGTTAATGATGAGGAAACAGTCCTATCATAAGTTATGTCTGGATATCCTGCAAAACCAAAATCTCCTTTTCCAGTAACAGTTCCCTGAGGTGGAATAATAGCTACCTGATAGTCAAGACGAACACCAAGATTAATAGTTAATTGTTTATTCACATTCCATGTATCATTTACAAATAATCCTGAACTGAACATATCAGTTTGAGAATCAACCGGTGCAATAAATATCCCTATATATGGATCACCAAAAAGGTTGTTTTGCCAAGCAAGATTAAACCCATTCCCATCAGATGGACCAGTCATAACCTTTTGATTTATAACTTCTGCATACATTGCTTCTGCTCCAAATTTAATTTCATGAGAACCTGCAAAATTATCTACAAAAACAGTAGTATCTATATTAAACTGGTATCTATTGCTCTTATAAAGATCTGAATATCCCGGAGTTCCATCAAAAGTACTTAAACCATCTGCGTAATCCTGTATTTGTGGGCCAGAGTTTTTAGCTTCAAAATCAACTCTTCCTAGAAAACCACCAACCTTAACATTCATATAGATATTTGAATTAAATTGGCGCATCCACTGTAAATTAGCTACATGTGTAGGAGTAGAATAATTTGTTGTATGTGCCTCTGTTGACATATTATTAGCACCAAAATTATCTGATGTTGAATTTGAATAATTATAAGACAAAGTGAATTTATTAGCCTGATTCGGTTGAAATGTAAATTTGATGTAAGGATAATATTTTTCATTTGTTATTAGAGTTTCTGTATCTTTGTCTATAGGAAATCCAGTAACATAAGTTTCATTTTTATTATAACTCATATTTCCGAAAAACCATAATTTATCTTTTATTACAGGACCACCAAGAGTAACACCAGGTTCAATTTCTGATTTAAACCCGCTTTTACGACCCTCAAGGATAGTACCTTCTGTATTATCTGACTGTAAACCTTCGCCTCTATAATAAATACTTGCAGTTCCACTTAACTTATTGCCACCTGATTTTGTAACAACATTAAGTGTTGTACCTCTTGTTCCACCGTATTCAGCTGAAAGGCCACCTGATGATACAGCAACTTCTTCCATAATGTCCATTCCAAAAAACACTCCCTGCTCTCCACTTGTAGGGTCGGAAAGATTCAAACCATCAAGATTATATGAAGTATCTCGTACACTACCACCATGTGCACTTCCACCAGTAACTCCCGGTGTTAAATTAAAGTAAGAATCAATAGACCTGAGTGAAGGAATAAGTTCTAAATAATTTTTGTCCATTGTTGTAGATTTTGTTGTTGTTTGAGTATCAACGGTTGGTGCCTGACCTATTACTGTGATTTTTTCTTCTAATGTCTTTAGCGACATCTTCATATCAATTTTGGTTGCTATACCAATACTGATTTTAATTCCTTTCCTTTCAACAGTATTCATACCTTTAAGTTCGTAGGAAATCATGTAAATACCAGGTGCCAATCCAATAAATCTGTACATACCACTCTCATTGCTTAATACTGTCATTTTTTCAACAACAAGAGATGGACTTGTCAACGTTATTAGTATTCCAGGCAATTCCATACCATCAGCATCTGTTACAACACCTTTAATTGCACCAGTAGTAGCAGATTGTCCCAAACATATTAAAGACATAAACATTAGCATAATTGAAACTAATAAAAACTTTTTACTCATCATCTTTTCTCCTTTTATTTTTTTCTAATTTATATACACTTACTTGATTTAGAATATTTTATTAAATTTTTAATCAGCAGGTCAATAGTTGTCCCTTTTGATTTAAAATCAGCTATCATATCAGGGTTATTTTTTATGTCTTCCATTCCTTTCACACATAATTTCAAACTCAATTCTTCATTCAAATTTATAAAATATTTTGCAA
>JAOZKH010000089.1:0-7777 GCA_029935405.1 Vallitaleaceae bacterium
GGTCTAACTTTCGTTCTACACATTCTACTGAGGCATAAAAAGATTTTAGATCGATTGCAACATATACACGATTATTTTTCCTCATATTTTACACCTCTTATATTTCTTATATTTTAAAAAGCATCTTTATATCATCTATTATTCATACAAAACACTGCATTCAGTAGTACAATGTTTTTATTTCAAAGCATTTAGGTTTTTAAGCAATATCTTTGTATAACTATCATAAAAATCACTGCCACTTGCAAAGTCATTAATAATTTCCTTAAGACCTTCTTTACCAACTACTTCAAGCCATTTTCTTACTTCATGTTTAGCATAAAGATAATTATCTATACGTTTTTCAAAATCATATACATAAAATTCCTTAGGCGTATCTAAATTCTTAATCTCATATATATCCTCGCCGTTTTCTGTTAGATAGTTCCATTTCTCAAGAGAAAACTGTTCACGAAGATCAACCTGTGTTGCTAATCCTTCGTTAAACCATATAGGCAACTTATTATTCTTGTACCATCCAATTCTAGACGCTATCTCACTATGTGCCATTTCATGGCTAACAATATCACTATTATATCCGTTTGGACCAATAATAACAAACAAACCAAACACAGAATAATGTGTTACACCTACTGTACTTCCACGAAAATTTTCAGCTTCTTCTAATGAATCAGCAAAAATAAAAATTCCTTCACCTATTAATTCGCCATAAAGCTCTGTATTTCTTTTTATCGCTTCTTCAATAAAACCTAAAACTTCTTCTCTTCTAGCTTTAGGCATATCACTAGGTACATACACATTATCTATCAGCTTTGTATAACTGCTGTTTGTAGCAATCATTTGACATCTTGCCAACTGATCCACTCTAAACACGATTAGAAACGCTATGATAGCAATAATGGCTATTATCAAATATATTGTGTTCTGTATTCTCCATTCAAAATTTTTCATTTTGCCTCTTTTTTCTTGTTTTTTGTTTTCTTTTTTTGCATAAACTCTAATCTCGCTACTGCTAGTTTATTCCTAAAATCAGAGAATTACAAGAATATTTGGTTCATATACAAGAGTATTTAGCAGAGCAAGTTATTGACATATGCCAAAAACTATATTAATATATATATAACAAGATAAAAAGAGGGGCTATCAGAAGAAGTCTTATAAATAACGAAAGAGGTAATAAATGGAAATATTATTAGATTGTGTGCCTTGTTTACTTGAACAAGCACTTAAGGGATCAAGGCTAGCTACAAATGACAAAAAAATTCAAGAGGAAATCATTAAAGACGCAATAGAAATTTTAGGTGATTATAAATCTTATAAAACATCACCAGAACTTGCTAGAGCAATACATCAAAGTATAAAATTAAAAACTGGATTAAGCGACCCATATGTACAGATTAAAGAAAAAGATTTAGAAGCAGCTAAGTCGGTATATCCAATGTTGAAAGACTTCCTTGAGCGAGTTGATAATAAGCTTTACTGGGCACTAAAAATCGCAGCAACGGGTAATAATCTTGATGCAGCAATTTATGGAAACGTAGATATAAATGAGTGTATTGAAAAAGAATTAGAGAAAAAATTCGCTATTAATGATTTTAATATTTTTCATTCTAAACTAGAAACTGCAAATAGTATTCTTATTATTGGAGATAACACAGGAGAAACTATTTTTGATAAAGTTTTAATTGAAAACATAGCAAATATTAATGTAACCTATGCTGTTAGAAGTGAACCAATTATAAATGATGCGACTATAAAAGAAGCAGTTTCTTCAGAACTTCATCATGTTGCCGAAGTAATATCTTCAGGTTGTAATGCCCCAGGCCTAATACTTGATGAATGTAGTGATGAATTTTTGAAAGCTTATCGTAACGCAGATATTATTATTAGTAAAGGTCAAGGAAACTATGAAGCATTATCAGAAGTAAAGAATATATTCTTTTTATTAAAAGCTAAATGTTCTATGATTGCTGGACGATTGAATGTCGAACTAAATGATTATATATTGAAATATTCAGGTAAAGAATAACATGATGAATAAAATGATAAAAAAGAAATTTATAAAACCATTAAAATCAATTATTAATTCGCTGCCAATTATGTTTGGAATAATATTATTACTTGGAATTATCGAAGAATATGTTTCATATAGTAGAATCGCTAAGTTATTTACAAATAATATTATTGCTGATACATTTATAGGTTCTGCCGTAGGAAGTGTTTTTGCTGGAAACACAATGAATAGTTATATTATTGGACGTGAACTAATAAATGCAAATGTTTCGTTATTTGCTGTTACAGCCTTTTTAGTGTCATGGGTAACGGTAGGATTAGTACAATTACCAATAGAAGCCAAGTTTTTTGGTATGTCTTTTGCAATAAAAAGAAATTTATATAGCGGATTACTCTCTATTATTGTGTCATTAATTACCGTGGTACTTTGGAGGACTTTATAATGAATAATAAAATAAATGGTAAAAATAAAAGTAATGGCGGGAATAAAGGTAAAAAAAGTTTTTATTTTTTAGGTATTATGATACTAATTTATATTATTTTGTTTATTATTAATGGAGAACGTTTAAGCAATTCATTGCTTTATGTGTGGGGAATAACAAAAGAAATCCTACCAATTTTAGTATTAGTATATGCTTTCATGTTAATCTTTATGTTTATTGATGAAAACAAACTGAAATCATCTATTGAAAAAGCGCCTAGATTACTTAAATACATTTTGATGAGTTTGTTAGGAACTATTAGTCATGGACCTATATATGCATGGTACCCTTTTTTGAAAGAACTTAATAAGAAGAATATTTCATTAGGTGGTATTGGTACTTTTTTATATGCTAGAGGAATTAAGTTAACCCTCCTACCAATGCTTATTACATATTTCGACTTTAAATTTGTCTTAATATTAACTGTTGTAACGTTGTTTTTCTCAATTGTTGAAGGATTTCTACTAGACAGTGTGTAAATGCACTGTCTAGCCTCTAATAATGTTTATACTTTTTCGTCTCTTTATCTTCTGATATAAAGAGTATTGTTTCCCCATATATGTCAGTGTAATAGTTATGAATTTTGTCACTATTTAATTCATTATAATGAACTATTAATACAACTTTATTTTTGGCAATAAATTCCTTTAGTTCGTTTTCATTCCACCAATTTTTACTATCTGAGGAAGATTCAAACGTCACACCGTCAAAGTCTTCTATATTGCTTGTTAGGTTCTTTGCCATACACTTTAGGCCTTTTTGATGTGCATATGTACATAATAAATTATAGTACTCTATTGATTCTTTCTCAGTCACCGTAAAACCATATTCAGCTCTAGTTACGTCGTCAAATGCCCAGTCCATATTGTCAAATTCTACCCAGTCAAAACCCATCTTTGCTATATTATCTATCCTTTTTTTCATTAATTCAATTATACCTGTTTTTGTATGATCTACAAAGTACTCGCCACCCCATTCTTCCCATTGTTTTTTTACTAAGAATGGTTGTATATCTTTATAATCTTCTCTGTATGTTTCACCTGTACCTATACTTATATAGGCAGAAACTTCATTATTATTAGCTTTTATTTTATCTATATAGTCACTTAAATCATCATCTGAAAAAGGGTCTAAAAGTACATAACTATTACTTGCGTTTTCTAAAATGTATTCTATAGAATCATTCTCATAATTTTCCTGGTATGCTTGATTATACGCTGACGTTAAATCCATACCATCTTCAAGTTCATAAATAACGAGTTTATCTCCCTCTTCTTCTTTATGATTATCAATTATGCTTTCTTTATGATTATCAATTATACTTTGTTCTTTTGAACAACTTGCAAATAGAGTTACAATAATAATCAGTAATATTACTATCTTTATATTCATATTTTTACTCCCACCCATGTACACTTTTTCTAAAGGTGAAGACAAATGTAAATACTGCTACAGATACACCTATTATTTCAGCAATTATAAATGCATACCAAACATACTCTATACTTCCTTGTTTAGATAGAAAATAAGCAGCTGGCAATAAGATAACTAATTGTCTTATAAACGAAATGATTAGACTGTAATAAGCTTTTCCTAAACCCTGAAATGCAGTAGATAAAATAATTGTTATTCCTACTAATGGAAAAATCAAACTAATTGTTTTAAACGCTTTTACACCTATTGAAAGCATTTCTTCTGTAGGTGAAAAAATACTAATCAAATTACTTGCAAAAACTTGAAATACAACAAAACATAAACTCATAAAACAAACAGCAACTATAACACTAAATTTAATAGCTTTTTTCATACGATCTTTATTTTTAGCTCCATAGTTATATCCAATGACAGGCATTGTACCAATAGCCAATCCAAAAATTGGCATAAAAACCATAGATTGAACTCTAAAGTAAACTCCCATAATAGCAATTGCAGAATCTCCAAAAGATGAAAGTATTAGATTCATAACCGCAAGCATAATTGATGCTAATCCTTGCATCAGAGCACTAGGAATTCCTACTAATAATATTTGGCCTATAATATGAGCATCTAGTTTAAAGTCCTTAATGGAAGGTTTAATAATACTATTGCCTTTATATAAAAGAATCCATACATATATCATTGCTATTATTTGAGCTATAACAGTTGCTATTGCTGCGCCTTTTACGCCCATGGCAGGTAATCCAAACCAACCAAAAATAAGTATTGGGTCCAAGATAATATTTATAATTGCACCAATTAACTGTGCAAACATTGGCTTAATCATATCTCCTGTCCCTTGAAGAACACTAGTTGCAGAATGACTTAATATTGCACCAAATGAAAACATTGTTACAATTCGAATATAAGTCGATGCATTATTTATTACTAATAAGTTATCTGTAAAGTTTTGGAAGAAAACTGATGCCAAAATAAATCCAACTATAGCTACCAATACATATAGAATAATCCCAATAAACACACCGTGCTCTGCTACTTGAACTGCAGCAGAATGATTTTTTGCACCTAGTTTACGACTTACAGCTGAACTTATACCTGTAGACAGACCAACAAAAGCAGCTATAACAATTAATTGTATTGGAAAAGCAAGTGAAACTGCTGTTAATGCCTCTTCTCCAACTCTAGATACAAAAATACTATCAACAACATTATACATTGCTTGTACTAACATTGAAAAAATTACTGGTAATGACATGCCTAATATTAAACTCGGTATTGGCTTTACGCCCATTTTATTTTCTTTCATTTGGCTCCTTCTTTTACTTATGTCAATCGAGGATGTTTTTCACTGAATCTCTTATGATAATCTTTCTATCTATCTCCTTCACACGACACTCCCCAGTATAAGTTCTATTTATACGATCAAATAATAAATTTGCTGCATGTGTGCCATATTCTTTACTTTTATTATCAACCGTTGTTAGTTTAGGTTTACAAGCCGAGGAAAAGCTAATATTATCCATACCTATTACCGAAATTTCTTCAGGTATTTTTATATTATTTTCATCAAAAGCCATCATCATACCAATCGCAATCAGGTCATTAGCTGCACATACTCCTGTTGGACGTTCAGATAATGAAGATAAATACATTCCTGCCTTATAGCCTGCCTCCATAGTAAAATCCATTTCAAAACAGTAATTCTCATTAAATTCTATATTGTGTTTTTCTAATGTATATATGAACCGTTTCTTTCTCTTCACATTTACTTTTGAATTAATCTCTCCACCTACATATGCTATTTTCTTATGCCCGTTTTTTATTAAATATTCAGCTGCAATGAGGGTTTTGGTTTTTTTTGCACATACTTTTTCAAATTCTTCATTATTAAAAGTTCCAATTAATACAATAGGTTTTTTCGTTTTTGAAAGCATTTCTAAAGTTTTATAACCATTAAATATAGACGAAAAAATAATACCATCAGCACCAATTGATGAAAAAGTATTTATTGCATTGATTTCTTCTTCCTTACTTTCATTTGTATTGTATAGAATACAACTATAATTATTTTTATTTGCAATATTTTGAATTGTTTTATACATAGATGAATAAAATGGATTAGATATATTTGGTACTATAATCATAATCTGAAATGTTTTACTATTTTTAAATCCTTGAGCAATTCTATTTGGTTGGTATCCTAACAAGTCAATTGCATTTTTAACATCTTTAGCGGTTTTTTCATCAACTTTAACAGTTTTGTTAATATATCTAGAAACTGTTGCAACTGAAACATTCGCTTTATTAGCAACATCATAAATTGTAACCTTTTTCTTCATATTTCCCCTTTCAGCGAAATGCATAGTATCAAAAAGTACTATTAGTAACCGTTTTCACAATACCATAAAATGTACTATAATTCAAGCAAATTGGCGCACACCATACTCTACTCACTATTTAGTACATATACACGATAATTAAAAAAGAGTTATATCATTTCTGATATAACTCTTTTTCTTTATAATATTTATTTATTTATTATCATTAGCATATTTAGTTAATTCTTCTCCACCATTAGCATACCATTCTTCAACAAAAGCATCGAATTCATCTAAACTTTTTGTACCAATAACAAAATCAATTGCCCATGCCTTATATATTGAATCAGCAGAATCATTATATGCTGCTAAATCATCAGGAATGATGAAGTTATTGTCAGGTGAAAAATACGTTTCAGTATCTGTTAATGATTGTAATGAAACTTCGCCAAGTAGTGGCTTGCTCATTTCCATTTCAGGTGTCCAACCAGATACTTCAAAGAACCAAGCCCATCTATTAGCATGGTCAGGTGTTAAAGTGATTACGTTGTTTTCAATATTGTAATGCTTTCCTTCTATACCTAATTGCTCTATGAATTGCCCTTCATCACTAACTAAAAATTCAAGTACTTTCCAAGATAAATCAATATCATCTGCTTGTGTTGAAAGTGCGAATCCACGAGCTTCTTGTGTTACATCAGTAGGATGGAATCCTTGTGCAACACCTGTTGCAGGCGGTAACATCATAAGAGTAGCTGCTTCGCCGTTATTATCCATCATGTTGTTATCAAAGATATCTATAACTTTACCTGATGAACCGCATATAACAGCAGATTCGCCTGTGTAGAATGATTGCTCCTTTGTATCCCATTTTTTAGAAACAAAACCAGGATCTAATAATCCTTCTTCATATAACTTCGCATAAAAAGTTAATTTTTCTTTCTCTGTATCTGATACGTTTACGTGTATATATTCGCCACTACCATCTTCAAGCCATGTAGAAACTTGTCCAAATGCTTGTCCGAATATTGCATCTAATTCATAAATTCTTCCATCTGTTGTAATAGCAAACTCTGCTTTCTCTTCTTGTAATTCTTTGAAGAAATTATAATAATTATCAATCGATGGATTTGCAAGTAAAGCCTCTCCCGTATCTAAATCATTAAACCAATCTTCTCTAATAGATGGAACACGAGTAGAAAGTGGAGCTACTCTTAATAAATATGGGAAACTTTCCATTCTTGCTAAACTAGCTTTTGAAAGTGCACCCTTAACTATATCAGATTGCTCGATATATGGTGTTAAATCTACTAAAATATCTTGTGCTGCCATTTCTGGCGCTTTATTATCTCTAAAGAAGATAATATCAGGAATATCTCCACCAACAAGTTGAGTAATTAGTTTTTCAGAATATCCACTATCAACAGCTGGAACGAATACTAATTCTACGTTTAGTCCATAATCAAGAATCGCTTTTTGTAATGTTTCTGCATACTCTGCATGTTCTGGGAATTCTTCAACTGAAAA
>JAOZKH010000089.1:7877-9675 GCA_029935405.1 Vallitaleaceae bacterium
ATAACTAACAATAATACTAGATTTTTTTTCATGTTTTTCTCCTTTTTTCCCTTTTATTTTTATAGTTAACTTATATGATTTACATATATAGCAAAATCATATAAGTAAAGTTACTATTCTTTAACAGATCCATCCATACTACCTTTAGTAAAATATTTCAAAATAAATGGATAGAGTAGTAAAATAGGTACTACTCCAACAATTATTACTGCGGCTTGAAGACTTTGGAAGTTCAATACGTCATATTTATCCGTTAATTCTCCATATCCCATAAGCGATGCATTATCTTTCATAATTACAAATCTTCTAAGTAAAACTTGAAAAGGTATTTTACTTGGTGACTCAATATAAATCATTGCTCTAAAGAATTCATTCCAACGATAAACAGCTGTAAACATAGCAATCATTGCAATTACAGGTTTAGAGAGAGGAACCACAAATTGAAATAGTAAATGAAAATGAGTTGCACCATCAATCTTTGCAGCTTCATATAGCGATGAAGGTATTTTTTCGAATGATCGCATTAGTATAATCAAGAAATATACATTAACCGTCTTAAATAATATAACCGACCATAAACTGTCAAAGAGTCCAATTGATTTTATAACTAAATATTCTGGTATGATTCCTGGATCTACAATCATGACTAAAATAGATATAAATATAAAAACTTTTCGTCCTTTTAATTCGTCTCTAGTTAAAGAGTAAGCAGCAAGAACCATAAGTAAAGTGCTTAGAAAAACTCCTACTACTGTTATATAAATACTTACAAAAAAACTACGAACAAAACTTGGCACTTTGATAAGTGTTTCAAAATTATCCAATGAAAATTTTTTAGGAAATATTGAAAACGGACTCATATCTGCCACTACAGCAGGATCTGTAAAGGCTTTTGCCACTATATTTAGTATTGGAAAAACGCAAAATATAGCAAATATGATCAATGATAGTACACTAATTACTTCTCCGATGCTATGTTTGTTTTTTTTCATTATAGCCTCCGTTCTTTTTTGTTACCATATACCTTTACCTGTAGCTTTCTTTGCTATAAAATGAGAACTCATTATAAGCACTAAACCAACTATACTTTTAAAGAAACTTACTGCAGTTGCTAAGGAGAACTTACCTGTTACAAGCCCCATCCTATAAGCATAAGTATCTAATACATCTATTTTTATCGCTGTAGCATCATTCATGAAGTTCAATATTTGTTCAAAACCTGCATTCATAAAAAAGCCAAGATTCAAAATAAATACCGTTATAATTGTGGGGATTATCATTGGTATTGTAATATAAAAAACTTTTTGAAAAGTAGTAGCACTTTCAACTTCTGCTGCCTCATAGTACATAGGAGGAATTCCTAAAATCGCAGCAATATAGATGATTGTATCCCAACCGACTGAACGCCACATCTCAGAAAAAACTAATACTCCTCTTATATATCGTTTGTCAACTAGAAAATCTATTGGTTTACCTGTGAAAAAAATGATTATATCATTAATAGCACCTGTTCTGGATAAGAACGACATCCATATACCTGTGATAATAACCCATGACAAGAACTTTGGTAGATAAATCGAACACTGTATAACCTTTCTAAACTTACTACCCTTTAGATTATCGATCAGTAACGCTATTATAATAGGAAGGGGGAAAAGTAATACATATTTGTACAAACTTATAACAACGGTGTTTTTGATTATCGTAGAAATTTGTGGAGAAGAAAATAACATTTTAAAATGTTTAAGTCCTACA
Source organism: Vallitaleaceae bacterium (assembly GCA_029935405.1). Lineage (GTDB taxonomy): Bacteria > Bacillota > Clostridia > Lachnospirales > Vallitaleaceae > UBA1351. The sequence continues at coordinate 9,633 of JAOZKH010000089.1, forward strand.
AATTCGTTTTCGCCAATAATACGATAATCCATAAATGCTAGCG
>JAOZKH010000090.1 GCA_029935405.1 Vallitaleaceae bacterium
AACTTTCCTTTCGTAAACAATTCGCGTTGCGAAACGAGGCATAGCCTCTTTGTTCTATTTTACATTAAATATGAACATAAGGGAAGTTTTATTCATATTTTTCTGTAGGGCTAAAGAACTAAAAAAACAATGTGTAATAATTGTAACAAACTAAGAATTTATGTTATACTTATCTATAAGTGCTGTCAGTTGTTTGGACAACATATTGAAAATAGTAAAACTAACTATGAAGGTAGGGCTTAGAAACATGAAATTGGGAATAAAAAGCTCGAAATATGAGCACAAGGTCAAAGGGAATCAGTATATGACATTAATGATCATAACCGATGCAACTAAAGACCCAAAAACAATAAGAATACCCAAGTTAATACGGTTTCCACTACTAATATTATTAGTAGTTGTCGTGCTAGGTTCTTTTTTGGTTTACGAACGCGTTGTTGGTATTGAATCAGATATGATAGAAAAAAGTCTTGAAACTCAAGTGGCAAATATTGCAAGTGAAACAAAAGACATAGAGATAATAGATCTTAATGAAGAATTACTTATTACAAAAGAAGAACGATATGAACAACTTGTTCAATTACAAGAATTAGCTAATGAACTTGGTTTAAAACTTGAAGAACTTGAGGATTATCGTGATGCAATGGCTGAATTTAAGGAAGAAATCGATACCAACCTAAGTAACGAAGAGAACGATGATGGTGCAGCGGCAAATGAAGATGAAACAAAAGTGATTTCTAAATTAATGATAAGTCCTGATTTTTTTAATAAAGGGTTATCAACTTCAGGGTATGATGCAGATAAGAAATCAATTGAATTAACAGCGGCATACTCAGATGCGATAAATGTAGATTTTGAAAGTGAAATAGCAAAACTTAATAATTATTTAAAGAATGTTATTAGCGAAGTAGATGAAGAAGAAGAAGAATTTGTAGAAACATCTATTGCACTTGAAGAAACAATACCTTATGTTGAAATATATCCTAGTATTTTACCTATTAAAGAAACGAGAGTTTCTAGTCCTTTTGGTTATAGAAGAAATCCGTTTGGCGGATATTCAAGTGAATTTCATAAGGGAATTGATTTACAAGCATATTATGAACCGATTATGGCAACTGGCGGAGGAACAGTAATAGAGGCTAAATATTTATCTGGCTATGGATATACAGTTATTATTGATCATGGCTATGGATTAGTAACAAAATATGCACATAATAAGACATTATATGTTTCAGTAGGTGATATAGTTGTACGTGGTGATATAATATCTAAATCTGGTAATTCAGGAAGAAGTACTGGACCACATTTACATTATGAAGTATTACTCGATGGAGAAGTACAAAACCCATTAGATTATATATATGAGGAGAACTAAAATGAGAGGCATGAAAAAACCTGAGTATGAAAGACCGTCAACAGTTATTGGTAAAGAAACAATAATAGAAACAGGGAATATAAAATCTAAATCTTCCGTTCAAATAAATGGAGTATTAAATGGTAATGTTGAAATAGAAGCTAGTCTTGTTATTGGACAAGGTGGAAAAGTTATAGGCAATGCAAAAGCATCTTTTATATTAGTTGCAGGAGCAATTGAAGGTAATATCATAGCATTAGAACAATTACATGTTACAAAGTCAGCTGTTATTGATGGCGATATAGAATGTGGAAGTATTGTTATTGATGATGGCGCGGTATTAAATGGTAACTGTAAAATGATAGCTCCGAAAGGAAATGAAATAAAACCGTCAAAAAATTAATAAAATATTTTATAATTATTAACCAGTAGTTCATGAATTGTTTAAAAACTCCATGTATAATTTAAAGTAGATTATAGAATGGGGAGTGAGAAAGATGGACACGAATTCAAGCTATGATAGCTACGGCTTAATAGAGAAAAAAGATAAAGTGATAAAGAAGTCTTTTTATACTGAAATGATTAAAGAGAAAGACGATAGTACTGTTATTATAAGAATCAAAAAGAAATTCAAGAAATGGCTATCCTAATAGATAGCTTTTTTGTTGCAATATATAAACTGTGTATACTAAGATTACTTATTTGTGTTAATAGGAAGGTTGATTCATATGAAATATGCCTGTAATTATTCTAAAGAACTTATGAAACTGTTAAAGACAGATCAGGAAATATGCGACTATATTAAAATTGGAGATTTTGGTAATACGAGACAGTATATGCAAGAAGCATATAAGCTTAAACCATTATTAATTCACGGATTTGGATGGCATGAACGTGGTGGGATAGCAGATACCAAAATAATGGATTTTGAATGGATGAACAAACGACTAAATTCCTTTGATACACCATTTCTTGGTATGCATGCAATTGCTTTCAAACAAGATATAGAGCAATTTAGTGAAGGTGAAACTGTACTTAAACATATGGAAAAAATATTTAATGAAATTCAAGGGAAATTAAATTGTGAATTAATTATAGAAAATATGGATTATACGGATGCCTATGACTATAAAACTACAGTAAAAGAAACGGTTGTACCAGAGTTTTTAAGTGAATTAATATATAATACTAATCTATATATGTTATTAGATATTTCACATGCATTTGTTTCCGCGCATAAGCTTGGAATAGATATATATGAACATTTAGATCGATTACCTCTTGATAAAGTTAGGGAAATACATTTTTCAGGAAGCCATTTTGATAAAAATAAAGGATTTTTAGATATTCATGGTATAATGGGTGACAGGGATTATCAGGTAGCTAAGTATTTAGCTACACACTCTAAAGTTTCAAAATCAGAATGCCTTCAAATGATAACTTTAGAATATGGGACAAGCAAATATGCAGATGAAGGTGCAATTAAAGAGCAATTAATGAATTTGAAAAATATATTTAAAGGAGATTTAAATGCAATTTATTGAAGCAATAAAGGAAAATGATCAAATAACGGATCACTATTTATGTTCATCAAAACAAGTTTTAAAAACCAGAGCAGGTAAAACCTATTATTCTGTAAGGCTACAAGATAAAACAGGAACAATTGATGCTAAGATATGGGATTTAAACGATGGAATTGGACATTTTGAAACAGGTGATTATGTAAAAATCGATGGAGTAGTTGTAACCTTTCAAGGTGGTTTACAACTTAATATTAGAAGAGTACGCATAAGTAAAGAAGATGAATATGATCCTAAAGATTACGTGCCTACGTCTAAATATGACGTGGATGATATGTACAAAGAATTTGTAAGTTACATAAATAAAGTGGAGGACAAATATGTAAATCAATTATTGAAAGAATTTTTTGTTATAGATAAAGAATTGGCTAAACGATTTAAAGAGCATGGAGCAGCTAAGACTGTTCACCACAACTTTTTTGGTGGGTTGTTAGAACATACCCTTGGTATGCTTCGTATATGTGATTTTCTTGCGAATCAATATCCACAAGTTAATAGGGATATATTGTTTGCAGGAGCCTTCCTTCATGATATAGGCAAAATAGAAGAATTATCTGAATTGCCAATTATTGAATACACTGACGCAGGACAACTGTTAGGACATATTACTATAGCTGTAGAATGGATTAATGAAAAGGCCAAAAAAATTCCAGGATTTCCTAAGGATCTACTTAATATAATTAAGCATTGCGTTCTAGCACATCATGGTGAACTTGAGTATGGATCTCCAAAAAAACCTGCAATATTAGAAGCAATATTGTTGCATTACGCAGATAATATTGATGCAAAAATAATGACGTTTACCACAATTCTTGGTCAAGCTGATGAGGAAAATGATTGGGCAGGATATCAAAGATTATTTGATACAAATATTAGAAAGACGAGATATTAGAAAATATATGAAAAGAGAATGTCCAGTAGTTAAAAACGAGATATATGAACTTGAAATAACTAACCTTGGTGCTAATGGAGAGGGTATAGGCCGCATTGACGGATATACTCTTTTTGTGCGTGGCGCAATTCCAGGAGATAAAATTAGAGTAAAGATAATAAAAACCAAGAAAAAATATGGGTATGGGATTGTGGCTGACATAATTGAGCCATCTAATGATCGTATCTCTCCAATATGTCCTGTGGCTAATAAATGTGGAGGGTGTAGCCTTCAACATATGAGCTATGAAGGTCAATTAAAGTACAAGGAATCTTTGATTAAGGAAAGTTTAATTCGGATAGGAGAAATAGATGAAGCTTTGATAGAAGAAATAAGTGAACCGATTATAAGAGCTAATAATCCGTATTATTATCGTAATAAAGTTCAATTTCCAGTGAGAGATAATAACGGTAGGATTGAAATAGGCTTTTATGCTAAAAGTTCTCACAGAATCGTGGAAACACCTAGGTGTTATATTCAAGATACATACAATGAAGAGATTATTGCAACGATTAAGAAATTTATGATTGATAATCAGATTACTGCATATAATGAGTTTAAACACAGCGGTTTAATTAGACATATCTTAATTAGAAAAGGAGCTACTCGTGATAAATTTCATGTCACTATTGTAATTAATGGTAAAAAACTTCAAAAAATTAAGTTGTTAACAGAAAATTTGATGAAACTTACTAAGGTGGAAGCGTTTAGCCTTAACGTAAATCAGGAAAAAACAAATGTTGTTTTAGGCAAACAAATGATAAATATTGAAGGACCAACGTATCTGATAGATAATATCAAAGACATAAGTTATCAGATTTCACCTTTATCTTTTTATCAGGTTAATCCGGCTCAAACAGTTAAGCTTTACGATAAAGTATTGGAATATACAGGACTTACAGGTACTGAAACAGTCTATGACTTATACTGTGGCATTGGAACTATTTCACTATTTTTAGCAAAGTCAGCTAAGGAAGTTCATGGAGTAGAAATAATTGATCAAGCTATTAATGATGCTAGAGAAAACGCTAAGTTAAATAATATTAAAAATGCCTTTTTCTATATAGGCAAATCTGAAGAGGTAATGCCAGAATTATACGTAAAAAAAGGAATAAAAGCAGATGTTGTTGTTGTTGATCCACCGAGAAAAGGTTGTGATGAAACACTTCTTAAAGCTATGATAGAAATGGCACCAAAAACGATTGTATATGTTTCCTGTGATCCTGGGACACTTGCAAGAGACGTAAAATATTTGTGTGGACAAGGATATATACTTGATAAAGTTTGCGGATGTGACATGTTTTGTCATTCAACACATGTGGAGACCGTGGTGAGACTATGTTTAAAGGAATCTGCGAAATAGCAGTGTTTTCAATGTCTACAGGTGGTTTCAGGTTTGATAGAAATAAACACGATTTTATAGAAAAAACCAGTGTTAACAAACTTGAAGTAATTATTGCAATGCGAATCTAGCTAAAAAGGAACATGTCTACCAATATAAAAGTTAAAGACGAGGATTTGATTATACAATCAAAAACTCGTCTTTTTTGTCTCCAAAATCAAATGGTAGTATTAATTTTTAACTTAGGAAGGAGTTAATAAAATGGGTAGAATAATCGCAATTGCAAGTCAAAAAGGTGGAACATCAAAAACCACAACGTGTAGAAATTTAGCAACAGTGTTAAGTAAAAAAGGATATAAGATTCTTGTGATTGACAGTGATAATCAAGCTAATCTTACCGATTGCTTCGGTATTGAAAGTCCTGAACAATTAGAGGTAACTCTATATGACCTTATGGAAAAAGTAATCATGGAAGAAGATTTACCTCCAAAGGAAGAGTACATTATTACAAAAGAAGGTATTGATATAATCCCTGCAAGTATAAAACTTTCAGGGATTGAAATTAAATTAGTATCAGCCATGAGTAGGGAATATATTTTAAAAGCCATTATTGATGAAATAAAAGATGACTACCATTTCATATTGATAGATTCTATGCCAAGTTTAGGTTTAATGACACTTAATGTGCTATCAGCATGTGACTCAGTTTTAATACCAGCAACAGCGGAGTATTTATCAGCTAAAGGATTAGAGCTTCTGCTAAAGACCATATTTAAGATTAAAAAGAGAATTAATAAAAATATAGAATTCGAAGGCATACTTTTAACAATGTTTGAAAGTAGAACAAATTTATCAAGAGATATTTTAAATATGATCAAGGAATCATATGGAAATCATATAAAAGTATTTAACACAGTTATCCCTAGATCAGTAAAAGTTGGAGAAGCAAACGCAAGTAGCAAGAGCATTATTGAATATATGCCAAATAATAAAGCAGCTATTGCCTATAATAATTTTGTAAATGAATTATTAGATTATAATGATAGACCTGAATCGCAGATTAAGGATGTGATTTAAATGAAAAAAGATGGCGGTATGAAAAAAGTAGAAAAGTTTGAAGCAATCTTTGGAGATAACTTCTTTGATGAAGATGAGAATGCTACGGGTATAGAAAAATTAAAACTAGAAGAGCTAGTAGCATTTGAAAATCATCCCTTTAAATTATATACAGGTGAAAGATTAAATGAAATGGTAGAAAGCATTAGACAATTTGGTGTTATTGTACCTATCGTTGTTAGAAAAAAGAAGTTAAGGTACGAGATACTTTCTGGTCATAACAGAGTTGAAGCGTGTAGAATACTAGATGTTAAAGAAATACCAGTAATTATAAAAGAAGGTTTAACAGAAGAAGAAGCACTTCTTATTGTTACTGAAACAAATCTTAATCAGAGATCCTTTTCAGATTTATTACATTCGGAAAGAGCGACCGTGATTGCTGTAAGGCATGAGGCAATGAAAAAACAAGGGGTAAGAACAGATTTGTTAGAGACGATTGAAAAGCTTTCTAAATCACCTAATGTCTCTGATAATTTAACTTTGTGCCAAGTCGGCACAAAGTTAGATAATAATAAAGATCTATCAGATCAATATAATTTGTCTAGAAGAAATTTAGCACGGTATTTAAGAATCGCAAAACTTTCAAATGAATTTAAAGAATTTATTGATGAAGGAATAATCGCATTTAATTCAGGTGTAGAGTTATCTTATATTGGGGATAATGGACTTGATATCATTCATGCCATAATCACAGAAGAGCATTATAAAATTGATATGAAAAAAGCAACAGCATTAAAATTTGCTGATAAAAAGGAACCATTAACATTCAAAGTAGCAAATGAAATTATTAAAGCAGATAAAAGAGATAGAGAAAAAAAGATAAAGTTCCAAAGTATTGGAATGGTGTATATAATAAATATTTTACTAAAAATCAAAAGGAAGAAGAAGTTAAGAATATTATAGATCGAGCACTTGGGATGTACTTTAAAACATCAGAAAATTTGACAACTGAAGAACATGAAGAACTTGAAATCTAAACGGAGGTGGAGACTGTGAGACGCTATAATAAAGTTAAAGAGGTTTATTATAGCGTAATTGATGGAATTACTCAAAACAAGGTAGCTTGGATGAAGTTTTTAATTTTTCAAGGGAAACTATTCAAGCATAATTTTGATGATACACTTCTGATTTATTCTCAAAGACCCAATGCAACTTTTGTAGCTGACATGAATACTTGGAATAAGGTTGGTAGATGGATTAAAAAAGGTTCAAAGTCAATTCCTGTCTTTGATGAAAACAAGATTTATCCAACACTAAAAAATTATTTTGATATTGAAGACACTTATGTAAAAGAAGAAACTAAATGGAGTTATCCATCATACTGGGAAATGAATAATTCAATTGAAAAACTAGAGTCTTATATTAATAGTCAGATAGAATTACTTTTATCTGATGGTGCATTATTATCTGATCTTGATGCTTTTATTAAGGATAGCCAAGTTGAGGACTATGACTTAGAAAAAGTTAAGATACAGTTTGGAAATATGATTAAAGAAAGTTGTGAGTACCTGGTTAATAAAAGATGCGGTATTGATACTAATCCAGAATTTAAAGTGATTGATTACTTTGATAAAAAGCCACTTGTTATTAAAATGGGTAATATCATTAGCAATATATCAGGAGTCATTTTAAGGGATATTGAAAGAGAAGTTAAACTACTTGAAATCGAGAGGAGTGAAAGTAATGAAAATGGAGTACAAAGAGACAACGGAAATGGATCAAACATTCTTAGAGCCAATACTAGCAGTAGAGAATCAGAATCTGGAGATAGGGAAATACGGGATGATGGCACTAGAGTTTCTAAAGGAGACGCATCCTCATCGATACAGCTTCCTAAGATCGGAAGGAATATTGATGGAGACAATAAAAGCAGTAAACGAAGAATCACATCTGAGGATGGAAGTGATACAAAAAGAAATCTCAAAGAAAATGGTAATGGTAGATCCGATGAAATGCTACGAGAGTTACCAGCAAAAAGAGATGATCAAGTCTTGGGCGGAGGAAATAGTTCTAGAGGAAATAGTATACAAAATAAGATAGAAAATTCAGAAGCTGAGTTGCCTTTAAAAGGTAGCTCTTTTTCTTTGCCTTTAATACCAAGTGAAGAAATTATTGCTCTTGAAATACTAAAGGGCAGTGGTTTTGAAAACGGGAAAGTTAGAATTGTAGAGTTCTTTTTACAAGATAAAAGCAGTAAAGAAAGAGCAGATTTTTTAAAGAATGAATATGGTATTGGTGGAAGTTCGTTTATTTATAAGACTGAAGCTGGTACTGAATTTATTGGACAAAGTATGCATGACGCTAAAGGTATAGCAATAAATCTTAAGAATGACCCTGATGATCGTAACATAAAATTATCATGGTCAAAAGTAGCTGATAGAATAGAAACTTTGATTAAGTCAAAAGAGTACTTTAAAAGGAACTATAATGCAGAAATCCCAGAAGATTTAGAACAAAAGCAAATGACTCTATTTGATTTACCTTCAAAAGAAGAGAATATTAATGAAGAATCAAGTCCAAGTGATGATAAAATCAATAGTTATTTAGATCATGAAGAAAAAACAGTACTTGCTAAAATTAACTACCAATATAAAGAAGAAGACCAGATCGGATCAGGTGGAGAAAAAAGCAAATACAAACAAAACATTGCAGCAATGAAACTACTTATGGATATTGAGAATGAAAATAGAGTAGCAACATTAGATGAGCAAAGTACACTTGCTAAATACAATGGTTGGGGTGGTCTTGCTTCTGCATTTGATGAAAGAAATAGTAAGTGGTCAAATGAGTATAATGAACTAAAAAACTTGTTATCAGAAGATGAATATAAAAGTGCTAGAGAGTCTACACCAAATGCTCATTACACACCTGCAGTATTAATTAAAGGAATGTATAAAGCTTTTGAAAATTTAGGTTTTGAAGGTGGTAAAGTACTTGAACCATCAATGGGTATTGGAAACTTCTTTTCCCATATACCAGACAGCATGAAAGCATCTAATCTTCATGGAATAGAACTTGATGATATTACTGGCAGAATAGCAAAACAGCTTTACCAAGATGCAGATATTCATATAAGTGGTTATGAAAAAGTTGAAATTAAAGACAACACATATGATGTAGCTATAGGCAATGTGCCTTTTGGTTCGTATAAAGTATATGACCGAGAATATAACAAACAGAATTTTTATATTCATGATTACTTCTTTGCTAAGACAATAGATAAAGTAAGACCTGGTGGTGTTGTAGCACTTGTAACAAGTAAATTCACATTAGATAAGAAAGATTACAAATTAAGAAAATATTTATCAGAAAGAGCTGAATTACTTGGAGCAGTAAGACTACCTAAAAA
>JAOZKH010000247.1 GCA_029935405.1 Vallitaleaceae bacterium
ACATAATCTTGAGATAGTTCGTCTAGTTTAAGAAACATTTTATTAGCATCGTAACCACGATCCATGACAAAAGTTGCTTTATTAAAAAGTTTAGCACCACGTTCCATAGCTAAAAAGGTAATATTATTAATAGATTTGAAATTTTTCTCTTTAGATGAATGGATTTCAGAGAAAATACTAACAGGATGACCGTTAGAGGTCATGGCACAGGCTTCTGTAACATGATAACCTTTTTGGTACACACTTTTGTTCGAAGTGCTTGCAGAGCCATCTCGCACAACACCAAGACTTTCAAACTTATAACCTTCGGGCTTAATAATATCACTGTCATCAATATGAATGACTGGTTCAGTTGGTATCCAACGAGTCATATAATTTAAGTAATTAGAAAGCAATAAATCGGGTGTGCCTTTAGAAAGATTTAAAGATAGACGTTCAATAGTATTCTTCTTTTTGATAGGTTCTTTTAACATGTGAGCGACATCTGAAAGTAAACAACTAGAAGATGCTAACATGCCATAAGACATATCTGCAGTGAACTTTTTTTGAGGTCTTGAAAGACCTTTTGAAAAAATGTTTGAAAAAGTTAAGATTTCACGTTTCATTGTGTAGGTATCTGTAGTAAAATAAGCCATAAGGAATCCCTTTCTTTTTTTGTTTAGTAATATTTTGTCTGATAACTTAATTTTACTACAAAAAAGATAAGGATTCCTTATTTTATGGGCATTTAATAAAATCTGTTTACAAGAACTATAGACTTATGCACTACCTGTGGATAAAAGACGGAAACTCAAGCATGATTTTTATGTCAAGAATTTTTGAAAATGTCCTATATTAATTAAAACATAAGCACCGGATTTTTCCGGTGCCTTTTTATACAAGAATTAAGCTTTGAATGCTCATGTCGATTTTTATGTTATCAAAATAAAGGCTCTGAAAATAGAGCCTTGTCTTGAAAACTTAAAACAGGTGAGCTAGGCGGGAACCTTGTTATCCTTATATGCTAAGAAGCTGGAGTTTCTCCAGGGATGTTTAGCAGAAGGAATGTATCGTTTTTTAGGTGTTTCTGTAACGACATCAAAATCAAAGTTTCTTGATTTTTTTTCGTGTAGAGGAATCATTTCCAATTCGTATATTTTGTTATCAGTGCTAAACAAGAGCTGATTATCAAATGTTTTGATTACAAGTCCCTTAGTCCCTTTGTGATAATGAACTTGTAATCCTTGAGTATTCATTGTTTTGTAGAATTGTTTTTCAAACTTAATACAGTGACCAGTATCTACTTTACGTTCTGCAATGACAGCAAGTGTTTGGTTGATTAATTCAACTTTTGGTTGTGGAATGAATACAGATTTGTTATTGTGTATAGGTAGTGCAAACTTAGCATTATGTTCTTTTATGTAGGAATTTAAGAATGTATTAGCTTCGCTAAGTGAGTTGATGCCTTCCAGTCGCATAGCGATTGGGAGGCGTTGTTGTAAAGTCTGAAAAGCACGTTCTACACGACCTTTAGCTTGAGCAATGCTAGTTACTTTGAGATCAACACCTAATTGGTGACAGGCGTATCCGAATTGAGTTAATGTATCATGTTCAACTTTCTTGGTATTTTTACGTTGGTAATCAAAGACAGTGCGCCTATCAGTATAAAACATGGCAGGAACACCATAGTTGGTTAGGATTTGATGGAAGACGTTGTAATAACCTTTTAACGTTTCTTGAGTATCAAAATATGCACCAATTATATGGCTTGTAGAATCATCAATTGCAATATGTAAATGAGCTTTCTGATCACCAAACCACAAGTGAACAGAGGCATCCATCTGAAGCATTTCACCAAAATGAGCACATCTAGGACGTCTTGAATGAGCATCTTCCATAGCCACAATATTTGCTTGAATTGCATCTATCTCTTTTTTTGAAACACACTTTTTTTGTTGTGCCTTTAAAGAAGCTTTAAGGCGCTTCTTTCTAGCTTTGGTTGTACGTGGAGAAAGGATATGCACGCTGTATAAGATATGAGCGAGTGTTGTAGGCGAGATGTTAATCTCATCATACAGTGCCATTAATTCACAAGCATAAGAAAAGGTGGCATCCCAATATTTGTTATTATAAATAGTGATGATTTCAAGTTTCTGTTCTTCTGATATTGCATGGACAGGCTGGCGACCTTTGTTTCCATGAATAAAACCTGTTTTTCCTTCTTCGTTGTACTTTTTAATTAATCTATTAACATGTCTAACAGTACAACCTAGTTTAATAGCTGCACGATTTTTATTGCCGTGATGATCAACGAGTGACTTGATTACATTGTATTTTTCTAATTCATTCATGGTTAATTCTACCTTCTTCAATTCAGTATGACTCCTTTTAGTTAGTTTAAGGACCTATATCATACTATATATTTATCAATTGGGACATAATCACAAATGATATACTAGGACTTTATCATGTTTGGTTCATATACGGGAATTCATAATAATTTTTGCATTGACAAATACCAAAAAATCCGATAGTATAATGTAATATATGTAAAATGCAATGATTAAGAGGAGTACATCAGTAAACCATTTTAGAGAGAAGAACCCAGAGGCTGGAAGGTTTTTTATG
>JAOZKH010000091.1 GCA_029935405.1 Vallitaleaceae bacterium
TTAAAACTTTTTATAATATTCAGGATTAGGGCATAAAAAATTAACTAAATATTTTTGACCCCATAACCATTTATTAAAAAACTATATAAATATTGTTTTAGAGTAAGGTCTATGCTATAATATATAGTAATTGATACTACATGGTTAAGGAGATTGATATGAAATTTAAAATAGTAGCAGATAGTTCAACTGATTTATCAGAAGATATGAAAGCGAAAATGAATATTGAAATTGCACCATTAACATTAGAAGTAGAGGGAATACGTTATGTGGATGATGAGTCTTTTAAGGTTGCAGAGTATATAGAAAAGGCTAATGCAAGTCCTGTAGTACCTAAAAGTTCTTGTCCATCACCAGATGATTATCTAACGAGATATCGAGGAGATGAGGAGGGTATATTTGTTATTACCCTTAGTTCAGAACTAAGTGGAAGCTATTCAACTGCCATATTAGCAAAAGAACTTCTTGAGGAAGAAAATCCTACTAAAAAGGTTCATGTATTTGATTCAAAGGCAGCAAGCTCAGCTCAAGTTAACCTTGCACTTAAGATACAAGAGTGCATTGATGCAGATATGGAATTCGAAGAAATTGTGACACTTGTCGAAGCCTATAGAGATGAAATGAAAACTATTTTTGTATTAGAGAAAATTGATCATCTACAAAAGGCAGGACGTATGAGTAAAATGAAGGCAACAATTGCTAATGTGCTCAATGTTAAACTTGTGTTAGTGGCTAATGATGATGGAGAGATAATAATGCACTCTCAGGCAAGAGGAACCAAAAAGGCAATTAGCAAGATGATTAAATCATTAGATGAATTTGGAACAATTACTAAAGACAAAATAATTGTTATAGCACATTGCGAAGCTGAGGAAAGAGCTATCCAAATTAAAGAAAAAATAAAAGAAACATATGATTTTAAAGATGTAATTGTTGTAGCTATGAAGGGTCTTAGTTCCAATTATGCCAATAAAGGCGGTATAGTAATCGCTTATTAGAATTAGAATATAAGATGAACACAAAGGTTTTAGCTAGTGGCTAAAACCTTTGTGTTTAATGAAACGTTAATAAATAGTTTGATAGTTGGTTAAGGTGTCAAAACTAAGTTTCTCTAATTCTACCACTATATGTAGTACTCGGTTGAAGCCTCCAAGCATACATATAGTGGTAGAAAGTTCAACTATGTAGTTTTGACACCTTAACCATAGTTAGACATAATCATATAGTAAAGTATCATTAATGTAGATATATAATAGCTGCATTAATCGGAGGAAAAATAATGAAAATATTAATGGATTTACATACACATACGGTTGCAAGTGGACACGCATATAGTTCTTTAGAAGCTAATATAAACGTGGCTAAAGAGAGAGGACTTAAATATTATGGCTTGTCTGAACATGGACCTAAAATGCCAGGAGCACCGCATATATACTATTATAGTAATATGAGAATTATTCCTAGAGAAATGAATGGAATTAGGGTTCTAAGAGGGGTTGAGGCAAATATACTAGACTATGACGGAACAATTGATATGATTCCTGAATCATTAGAGTATATTGATTATGTTATTGCAAGTTCACATCCACCATGTATGAATTATGGGACTTCACAGGAAAATACAGATGCACTTATTAATGCTATGAAGCATCCAAAAGTTTTTATCATTGGTCATCCCGATGATGACAGATTTCCTTTGGATTATCCTAGGTTAGTTAAAGCAGCTAAAGAGCATGATGTATTATTAGAAATAAATAATTCATCACTAAACCCAATTGGGTTTAGAAAACATGCAAAGGATAATATAGAAGAGATTTTAAAACTTTGTATGAAGGAAAATTATCCTGTGATATTAAGTTCAGATGCACATATTTCAGTTGATGTAGGAAATTTTAATTATATAATGCCAATTTTAAGTAAGTTGAAGTTTCCAGATGAACTTATAATTAATTATTTCCCAGAAAAATTCTTAAAAATGATTAAATTTATTAAATAATAGAATAAAATCTTTACGCTGACAATTTAGTGTGTTAAACTCTTATTATAGGTAATCAGTCACATTAAGGAGAAGAAATATATGAACAAAAAGATTAAATCAGAGGAAGTTAATCAGTTGTTTCAAGCGATTTTATATTTGGAAAATGTAGAAGAGTGTTATGACTTTTTCGAAGATGTTTGCACAGTAAATGAATTACACTCATTAGCTCAACGATTACTAGTAGCAAAAATGTTAAGAGAACAACATACATATTTAGAAATTGCAGAAAAAACAGGGGCATCAACTGCAACCATAAGTAGAGTCAATCGAGCGCTTAATTATGGTAATGATGGATACGATATGGTATTTAATCGTTATAAATGATAAAGATTACAAAAAGACTACCTAGGTAGTCTTTTTTTCTTTGTTTTAATGATTTACGTATCCTTTTTTTTCAAAAGGGCTTGATAATATGATTTGAGTATTGGTTTCACCAAAGTTCTGTATTTTGAGTAAAAGCTTTTCTAATTCACGTACTTCTCTAACAGCAACAAAAATCGTCATTGTATGTGTCCCTGTTACGTGATAACATTCAATAATAGAAGGATCTAGTTCTGCTAATTTGTAAAATTGTTTGATTTTTTCTACTTTTAGAGTTATATTAACAATTGCTCTAAGCATAATACCTAGATCTTTATAGTTGATATTAGCTTGATAACCTTTTATAACACCTTTTTTTTCCATTTTTTTAATACGCTCTGAAACAGCTGGAGATGTTAAACTGATACGCTCACTAATTTCTTTAACAGCCATACGTCCATTTTCCTCAAGAAGACTTAAAATATCCATATCAATACTATCCATTATTCGCTCCTTATAAATATTTTTTTATTATATATTAGAACGACTTAATAATATTAAGTTACTCTGATATATAAATATAGTAGCATAAAATATGTTAAGTTTCAACATCTATTTGTTGATATAATTAATAGTTTTAGGTAAAATGTTTATTTTTATTAAGCAAAATGTTATTATGTAAATAACTTGAAACAGAAAATAAGTAGGGCGAAATATCCTTACAAAAAATGATTATTAAGGAGAGAAAACATGGCGGAAAAGACTTTAAACCCTTTTGAAATTGCACAGAGACAAATAAGAAAAGCGGTAGATGAACTTAATGAAACTGATGAGTTGTATTACTTTTTATCTGAACCTATGAGAACATTAGAAGTATCTATTCCAGTAACAATGGATGACGGTCATACTAAAGTTTTCACAGGATATCGTGTGCAACATAATGATGCAATTGGACCAACAAAAGGTGGAATTCGTTTTCATCCAAAAGTTACAAAAGATGAAGTAAAAGCTTTAGCTACATGGATGACTTTTAAATGTCTTGTTGTTGGATTGCCGTATGGTGGTGCTAAAGGTGGGGTTATTGTAGATCCTAAGGAATTAAGCAAAGTAGAACTTGAAAGACTTAGCCGTGGATATGCAAATGCAATTTCACCAATTATTGGACCTAAGAAAGATATTCCGGCTCCAGATGTTAATACAGATGGTCAAGTAATGGCTTGGATGGTTGATGAATATTCACAGCTTCGTGGCACTGGACAAACTGTACATGCAGTATTTACAGGGAAACCTGTTGAATTCGGTGGTTGTTTAGGCCGTACAGAAGCTACAGGATATGGGGTTGCATTAATGGCTCGTGAAGCTGTTAAAGAATTAGGCATGGAATTAGATGTTACAACTTCAACAGTTCAAGGTTTTGGTAATGTTGGAAGTTATGCTGCTAAATATTTAAGTGAACTTGGAAGTAAAGTAATTGGTATTTCAGACTTTAGTTGCTGTATACATAATCCTAAAGGGTTGAATATAAAAAAGGCAATGGAGTATGTTAAAGTAAATAAATTGCTTACGGGATATGAAGAAGTTGATTCAACTGAACTTTCAAGAGATGAACTATTTTTAATCGAAAGCGACCTTATTGCACCATGTGCACTTGAAAATGCAATTACATCTAAGAATGCTGAAGATATTAAAACTAAGTTGATTGTTGAAGGAGCAAATGGACCAACAACTCCAGAAGCTGAGAAAATACTTCTTAGAAAAGGTGTGTTCATTGTTCCAGATATTCTTGCAAATGCTGGTGGTGTAACTGTTTCTTATCTTGAGTGGGTTCAAAACTTATATCACTATTATTGGAGCTTTAAAGAAATTCAAGATAAACAAGAGGACAAAATGGTAGAAGCATTTGAAAATATTATACATTTGATGAGAGAAAAGGATGTTGATATGAGAAGTGCTGCTTATATGATCGCAATTCAAAAAATTGCAATACCTTTAAGACTTAGAGGTTGGATTTACGAAGAAAAACCAGAAGATAAAGTTAAGTAAAATAATAAATAAAATAAGGGCTGTTGTGCTAACATTAGTTAGTGCAACAGCCCTTATTTTGAGTTCGGCGTATAGTCAAAATATATTATTTATTTGGATTTACCATCTTTAGATTTTGAATCTTTAGGTTTTTCTGAATTACTAAAGTTTTTTGTTAAATAGCCATCGATTAGTGAGGTTATCATATGTTTTTGAGCGGATGCTTGTATCGTAAATAAATATGAAGCAGCAAAGATTGACAGTAATTCTTGCTGTTTTGAATCTTTGACATCTTCAAACATAGTTTTTGATATATTAATGGTATCATTCATGCGTTCTTCAAAAACATGAAAGTTAGTGTTTTCACTTTCGACAATACGATCATGAAATTCTTTAAGGTTGTTAATACTATCAGGATGAGTTCCGTCAGCAAACATTTCACGTATTGGATATAATAATTCCTTGATATCAGTAATTGAAAGAATTGGTTTAAGATAATAGATAAATAACATCATAACAATATGATCATTGGTATATTTTTTCTTAATGGTAGGCGGTAATAAATCATATTTTGAATAATTGTTAATCATTGTTTTAGTTAATATTTTATCAGATTCTGTACGTTTAAAAAGACCTAAATGATCATCCATAAAAGTTGTAACTTGATCCATATATAAATCAATATTTGGGATATCACTGGATTTTACTCTATTTGCATCTTTGATTACTTCAATAATATTAGTAAGATAATCATCAAAATGTTCTGTGGCCATTGGAGCCTCCTTATATTATATGAGGATACGTGATGTTATTTTATAAGTCATATCAAAACACCATCTCTTACTACATTATAGAGTAATTAATACTATATGTAAATAGCTCAACAAATCTAATAGAACTATAGAATATTTGTTCGGTTTATGATATCATAAGAATTCGAAGGGTAATATTTCAGCAAATTAAAATTAGTTAGGTGATTATATGGAAAAGTATTCTACGCTAAATCCACCTCAATATGAGGCGGTAATACATACTACGGGACCATTATTGCTACTTGCAGGCGCAGGTTCAGGAAAAACAAGAGTTTTAACTCATAGAGTAGCATATCTTATTGAAGAAAAGAAAGTATTTCCATGGAAAATCATGGCGATTACTTTTACTAATAAAGCAGCAAAAGAAATGCGTGAACGTGTTGATAAGTTAATTGGCATTAGAGGTAGTGATGTCTGGGTTAGTACTTTTCACTCGAGCTGTGTTAAGATACTTAGGCGTTATATTAATGAAATTGGTTATGATCGGACATTTAGTATATATGACACTGATGATGCAAAACGATTAATTCGTGAAATAATGAAAGCCTATAATATTGACCCTAAGTATTATAAAGAATCAGCAGTATTATCTGAAATATCTGGTGCAAAGAATAAATTAATCGGCGTTGATACATATAGAAGAGAAGCACAAGGTGATATGCGAAAAGAAACTATCTCAAGGATTTTTGTAGAATATCAAAAACGTTTACGCAACTATAATGCCTTAGATTTTGATGATTTATTGGTCAAAACAGTAGAATTATTTGAACTCAGTCCAAAGACATTAGAATACTATCAAAAACTATTTGAATATATTATGGTAGATGAATATCAAGATACTAACGGAGTACAATTTAGATTAATTAGTTTGTTAGCAGCTAAGCATAGGAACTTATGCGTAGTTGGAGATGATGATCAATCTATTTATAGATTTAGAGGAGCTGATATTCGTAATATTTTGGACTTTGAATCTGTATATCCTGATGCAAAAGTTATAAAACTTGAACAAAATTATCGTTCAACCAAGAATATTTTATCAGCTGCTAACGAAGTAATTAGAAATAACAGAAAACGTAAAGTGAAGAAATTATGGACTGATAATGATGAAGGTGAATTAGTAAGCCATATTGTTAACATTAATGAAAAAGAAGAGGCAGGATTTATAGCAGATACAATTAATAAGGGAATAAGTGACGGAAGAGATTATTGTGACTTTGCCATTCTCTATAGAACGAATGCGCAATCAAGAGTTCTGGAAGAAAAAATGTTTAGAGAAGGAATTCCATATAAACTGATTGGTGGGGTATCATTTTATCAACGTAAAGAAATTAAGGATATATTGGCATATTTAAAAATAATCAATAATGGAACAGACTCTATTGCAGTGAAACGAATTATTAATGTACCTAGAAGAGGTATTGGAAATACTACGGTGGAAAAAATTCAAGAATATTCAGATTTATATGGAATAAGTTTTTTAGATGGAGTTTTTGATGCTACCGAAATTCCTAATATCAAAAGAGGCCGTAAAAATGTTTTGGAATTTGCAAAAATGATTAATGAATTTCGTGAAATTGCAATATCAGGCAGTCTTGAAGGACTTATGAATGAAGTTCTTGACAAAACTGAATATATTAAAACACTTGAATTGGAAAATACTCCAGAAGCTAATGATAGAATTGATAATATTAAAGAACTATCATCAAAGATGATAGATTATGAGGAGCAAGCTAAAGAAGAAGCGACATTACTTGGTTTTCTTGAAGAGGTAGCACTTATAGGTGGAATTGATGACTTAAATGATGATGATAATAAAGTTATTTTAATGACATTGCATAGTGCAAAAGGGCTTGAGTTTCCTGTTATATTTATGGCAGGGATGGAAGATGGTTTGTTCCCAAGTTATATGAGCATTAACTCAGGATTAAATGAAGATATTGAAGAAGAACGACGACTTTGTTATGTGGGAATTACAAGAGCCAAAGAAAAATTGTATTTGACTTCAGCAAGACAGAGAATGCTTTATGGTAATACACAATATAATCAGACAACAAGATTTTTGGCTGAGATTCCTAAAGAGTTATTAGATTCTGATACAATTAATTATACGCCAATACAAGAAAATACAGGAGCAATACAGGCTAAACGAGATAATAAATTTTTTAGTAATAAACCGTATACAGTTACAAAAGCAATTTCTCAGGCAATTCCAGCACCTGCAAACGTGACGTTAGACTATATTGCAGGTGATTTAGTTAAACATTCTAAATATGGTATAGGGCAGGTCAAAATGATAGAAGCAGGTGGCGCTGATTATCAAGTGACTGTAAATTTTCCAAGCCATGGAATCAAGAAATTGCTTGCTAGTTTTGCTGGTCTCAAAAGAGTTTAATTTTTATCTATCTTATGATATACTATAGATATTGAAAAATGAATATAAGAAGGGACGTGAGTAACATGGTAATGAAGTTATTGAAGAAACAATTACTAAGTGGCCACGACATGATTAGTATTAAGCATGTTAATGAATTAATAAAAGGCCTTAACAAGAAACAAGAAATTGAAGAAGAAAACAAGAAAAATACATGGCTAATTGTTGCCTTAGTTGCCCTTGGAGTGATTATAGCAGGAGTGGTAGTTTACAAAGTATTTTTCGCAGGTGATGATTTTGATGAATTCGACGAATTTGATGATGAATTCGAGGACATGGATTTTGAAGATGATTATGAAGACTTTGATGAATTAGATGAAGATTTTGAAAATGAAATCGATGATATGATCGATACAGTTAGTGATGAAGAATAATTAAAACTTTAAACAGGTACCTTTTGGTACCTGTTTTTCGGTGTGCAGGAAAGTTATAACATACATTTTATATACATAAACAGCTTATAAAATATGTATGTTATAAAAAATATTATATAAGTAATATAAAAATACAACAAGATGTGCCCGGAGGCATAGCAACAATGGTTGCGTAGGAGAAATAATGAAGAAGAAACAGGAATTTATCGGGACAGTTATAGATGTAGATTTTCCTAATAAGGCTAATGTAGATGTAGATGGGGAAAGGGTTATTGTTAAAAATTTAATTCCAGGGCAAAAAGTTAGAGGTGTAATAACAAAGAAGAGAAGTGGTAAGTACTTAGGTCGTTTGTTTGAAGTGCTTGAAAAATCCCCAACAGAGCAAGAAGCGCCTTGTAAGGTGTTTGGTGAATGCGGCGGCTGCTTGTATCAATCATTACCATATGAGGAACAATTAAAACTTAAGGAGAATCAAGTGACAAAGATGCTTGAGGATGTTGTAGGTCCATTAGAATCAAGATATGAAGGTATTATACACAGTCCCATGGAATTTAATTATAGGAATAAAATGGAGTATTCATTCGGGGATTCAGTGAAAGATGGTCCTTTAACACTAGGAATGCATAAACGTGGTAGTACTTATGATATTACAGATGCAAGCAATTGCCATATTGTCCACCCTGATTACAACAAAGTTGTGGACTATACAGTGAAATACTTTAGAAACTTGGAGATAACATATTATCATAAAAGAACTCATGAAGGATTTCTAAGATATCTAATCATTCGTCGAGGTGAAAATACAGACGAGATGATGGTTAACTTAGTGACATCTTCTCAACTAGATTTTGATTTAAGTGAATGGGTTGACGGCATTAAAGAATTATTTACATCAAAGAAATGTTCGCTTAAATTGGTTTCGATTATACATACATTAAATAATACAGTAGCTGATGCAGTAAAACCTGATTCTTCGAAAGTTCTTTATGGAAGAGATTTTTATTATGAAACATTAGTAGGACTTAAATTTAAGGTTTCAGCATTTTCTTTCTTTCAGACAAATACAAAGGGTGCTGAGGAACTTTATAAAGTTGTAAGAGAGTATGTTGGTGATACAAAGGATATGACAGTTTTTGATCTATATTCAGGGACAGGAACAATCACTCAACTACTTGCACCTGTGGCAAAAAAAGCAGTTGGTGTTGAAATTGTAAAAGAGGCTGTGGATGCAGCTTGGAATAATGCGAAATTAAATAAACTTGATAATTGTGAGTTTATAGCAGGTGATGTATTGAACGTATTAGATAACCTTGAAGATAAGCCAAACATGATTATTCTTGATCCACCAAGAGATGGAATTCACCCAAAAGCCTTACCTAAAATTATTGATTATGGTGTGAAGAAAATTGTTTACGTTAGTTGTAAGCCAACTAGTTTGGCAAGGGATTTGGCTGTGTTTAAATCTAGAGGATATGAAGTGGAAAAGATTAAATTAGTGGATATGTTTCCGCATACACCACATGTGGAGACGGTAGTACGACTACGTCGTGTAAACCCTTGATTTTACTGGGTTTCAAGCTGTTTTG
>JAOZKH010000248.1 GCA_029935405.1 Vallitaleaceae bacterium
AATGATCTACCTTCCAATAATCTTAGAAGACTGCCATTTGGTCTTGGTGATATACATCTACCCTTAGGATGGGGTGAGATTCCACTTGAAGAAATTTTTAAATTACTAGATTCGTATGACGGAGTTTACTTATTAGAACTTCAAGCTAGATTTAGCGAATATTTTAGCGAGTCATTAGAAATAGCTAAGAATTTTACTGATATATAGTATGTGTAATGTAACTAAAAAAGTGATGGAATAAATTCGTTTTATAATAAACGTGAAGGAATCAGATGGAGAGTTAAATTCACTTGAATAAAACTTCCCACTTCTTTAAGTGGGAAGTTTTAAATTTAAAAAATTAAAGATAAACAGGCAGTTAAATTAGATGAAAAAAAAGGGAATACGTTATTATTTAAATAAGGAGAAATAAATATGAGATACGATACATTAATTATAGGCCATATTTCTAAAGATATAAATATTAATTATGAAGGTAAAGTAGTCGACATATTGGGTGGAGCTGTTATATATTCATCTTATGCAGCGCAGGCAGGTGAGAATAAGACTGCAGTATTGACAAAAATGAATGTTGCTGATATGCATTATAGAAATGAATTTAATGTAGGTGAGGACAATGTATTTTGTTTGGAATCAAAGAAAACAACGTCAATTAAAAATCAATACTTATCTGAAGATAAGGAAAAACGAGACTGTACGGCATTAGCAGTTGCTGACTCATTTACAATTGGAGATATTCCTAATATCGAATCAAGAATATTTCATTTAGCTGGTTTAATTGTAGGTGATTTTAATGAAAAAATGATTCCCATGTTGGCAAAAAAAGGGAAAGTGGCAGTAGATGTTCAAGGGTTTCTTCGAAATGAAGAGAATGGGAAAATGGTTTTTAGAGATTGGAAGAATAAAAAAGAATTATTAAAGGATATTTTTTATTTAAAAACAGATGCTGCTGAAGCAGAAATAATGACAGGCTTTGTTGATAGAAAAAAAGCAGCTATTAAATTAGCAAAATGGGGTGCAAAAGAAATCATGATTACCCATCATACTGAAGTTTTAATTTACTCAGATGGTGAATTCTATACTCAACCTTTAAAACCAAGAAACCTTTCTGGAAGAACAGGTAGAGGAGACACTTGCTTTAGTGCATACATAACGGAGAGAAATAGAGCTGATATTCAAGAATCATTGCTTTATGCAGCAGCTTTAGTGTCAATGAAAATGGAAAAGAGCGAGCCTTTTAAAGGGACAAGAAGTGATGTTGAATCATATATTGAGAAATATTACAAATGCAATTGATGTTACTGGTAATTCAACGACAAATAGAATTGCAAAAGATGTAGAGGTTTTGACTATAAATGAATGGTGATGGAAGTTTACAAAAATATGAAAAACTATTTAAAAGAAGTAAAAAAATAGTAATTGAATTGTTCGTGTTCATCTGAAAGATATTAGAGCGGATGTTTTGGAAAAAGCGAAAAGCGGGAAATGGTATTATTAATTTTGATAACACATTTAAAATTTTAGCAGATAATAATTATGAAGAGTGGATGGTAGTGGAAGCAGAACAAGATCTTGCCAAAGCAAATCCATTAGAATATGCTTTAAAAGCTAAATTATTTATAAAAAAAAAGGATTGTGAAGAGGAGGATTAATATGATTAAGGTAGGAATTATTGGAGCTGGACGAATTGGTAAAGTTCATGCAGAGAGTATTTCTAAATACGTGCCAAATGCGGTGGTGGAAGCTATTGCAGATCCATTTATGAACGATACTACAAGGGAGTGGGCGAAAGGATTAAATATTAAAAATATTCATACTAACCACGAGGATATTTTGAATAATCCGGAAATAAAAGCAGTACTTATCTGTTCGTCTACGGATACGCATTCTCAGATGTCAATTGAAGCAGCAAAAGCAGGAAAACACATATTTTGTGAAAAACCAATTGATCATGATTTGACGAGAATACAAAACGTATTAGATGTAGTAGAAGAATGTGGAGTAAAATTTCAAGTCGGTTTTAATAGAAGATTTGATCATAATTTCAGCGCTATAAAGAAAGCAGTAGTTGATGGTATCATTGGAGACCCGCATATTATTAAAATTACATCTAGAGATCCTGAAGCTCCACCAGCAGAGTATGTTAAAGTTTCTGGTGGGATGTTCTTAGATATGACAATTCATGATTTTGATATGGTAAGATACCTATCTGGAAGTGAAGTTGTTGAAGTATATGCAATGGGAAATGTATTGGTAGATGCGGCTATAGGAAAAGCTGGTGATATCGATACTGCTATAATAACAATGAAACTCGAAAATGGTGCATTAGCTGTAATAGATAATAGTAGGGAAGCTGCTTATGGATATGATCAAAGAGCAGAAGTATTTGGATCAAAAGGATCAGTTGCAGTATCGAATGATAAAAATTCAACTGTAGTAATCAGCTCAAAAGATGGCGTTCATATGGAAAAACCGTTATACTTCTTCCTTGAAAGATATATGCAGTCGTTTTCAGATGAAATCAAGGAATTTGTTGATGCTATCATAAATGATAGCTCAGTATTGGTTACAGGTCTTGATGGTTTGAAG
>JAOZKH010000249.1 GCA_029935405.1 Vallitaleaceae bacterium
TGATGTTGCAACAATTTGCACAGGAATGGCAGCTTCTATGGGAGCAGTTCTTTTATGTGCTGGAACAAAAGGGAAACGTTCTGCATTAAAACACAGTCGCGTAATGATTCACCAACCAATGGGTGGAACATCTGGACAATCAACAGATATTGAAATTACAACTAAAGAAATTGTAAAACTTCGTAAAGAACTTTATGAAATAATTTCAGACCATTCTGGCAAACCATTTAAGCAAGTTGAAAAAGATTCTGATAGAGACTATTGGATGACAGCAGCTGAAGCTAAAAAATATGGTATGATTGATGAAATTCTTTATCGCGAAATAAAAAAGTAAAAAAAAGAAAGAAAATGGATAAATGTACACTCTGTGGAAGAAAAGAGGTTGAGGTAGGTATGCTCTTTTCTGGTGTTGATGGTCATATATGCGATGAATGCATAGAGCGTGGACATCAAATGTTAATGGAAGAAAAGAAATCTACTGACACCTTTTCTGTTGGAGATATAAAATTACTCAAGCCTAAAGAAATTAAAGAATTCATTGACCAGTATGTAATAGGTCAAGAATATGCTAAAAAAGTTCTTTCGGTTGCAGTATATAACCACTACAAAAGACTCTCTCAACCTGTAACTGATGATGATATTGATATTGAAAAATCGAATATTATCATGACAGGAGAAACAGGTACAGGAAAAACGCTATTGGCAAGAACAATTGCGAAAATGCTACATGTCCCTTTCACAATTGTGGATGCAACAGTTTTAACAGAAGCTGGATATGTTGGTGAGGATATTGAAAGTCTTTTAACTAGATTATTACAAGCTGCTGACTATAATGTTGAAGCAGCTCAACGAGGAATAGTTTTTATTGATGAAATCGACAAAATTGCTCGCAAAGGCGATAATCCAAGTATTACAAGAGATGTTTCTGGCGAAGGAGTCCAACAAGGGCTTTTAAAGCTTTTAGAAGGCTCTGTGGTTAATGTTCCACCGCAGGGTGGGAGAAAGCACCCAGATCAGAAAATGATCGCTGTTGACACTAAAAACATATTGTTTATTTGTGGTGGAGCTTTTGAAGGAATCGATAGGGTTATCGCTAAAAGACTAAATACTCAAGTTGTTGGATATGGCTCGCATAAAATTCAAGAACGTGTGGACAAAGAAAACATATTACAATATATTATTCCTGATGACATTAGAAAGTTTGGTTTAATTCCTGAAATTGTTGGCCGTTTACCTGTGCTTACACACTTGAATCCACTAGATAAAGATGCTCTTAAGAGAATTCTTAACGAACCTAAAAACTCAATTATTAAACAATACCAAAAGTTATTTGATATTGATGGCATAAAGCTTTCTTTTACTGATGATGCTTTAGATTTTATAGTTGATCAAGCAGTATTATTTAAACTTGGTGCAAGAGGATTAAGATCTATTTGTGAATCGATTATGCTTGAAGCAATGTTTGATATGCCTTCTGGAAACAAAAAGACTTTTAAAGTTGATAAAAAATATGCAGAATCAAAAATGGATAGAAATGCTGCTTTGAAATTTCAGAATGCGGGTTAAAAATAACCACAGAGGGCACGGTGGACACAGAGAAGACAAAAATAAATAAACAGGCAGGTGATGGATGTCGGTTGACGAAGAATTTACTAAAATATTTAAATAGGTTGCTTTAATAAGTAACCTATTTTTTTATTACAACAACTCCAATAAATACAAAAACAAACAAAAAATGCCGAAGGTTTTCCTTCGGCATTTTTATTCTTTATATTTTAAAACTACAGAACGCTGTAAGCAGCTGTTACTCCAGCCATTACAATAGAAACCATAGTCATAAGTTTAATAAGGATATTCAATGATGGCCCTGAAGTGTCTTTGAAAGGATCACCAACAGTATCACCAACAACAGTAGCTTTATGAATATCACTACCTTTTCCACCTAAATTACCTTCTTCAACATATTTCTTAGCATTATCCCAGGCACCACCTGCGTTAGCCATAAATACAGCTAATACGAAACCAGAACCAAGTCCACCAACTAATAATCCCATAACACCCGAAACTCCGAATATAAGACCAGTTAAGATAGGAACAATTACAGCAACAGCTGAAGGAATAATCATTTCCAACTGAGCGGCTCTTGTAGAAATCTCAACACATCTTTCATAGTCAGGCTCACCTTCACCAGTCATGATACCTTTGATTTCTCTAAACTGACGACGAACTTCCTCAACCATTTTCTGAGCAGCACGACCTACAGCATTCATTGTTAAACCGCAGAACACAAAAGACATAACAGATCCGATGAAAATACCAACTAATACCTTAGGGTTCATTAAGTGAACTTCGTAGTATGTCATGAAGTCCATAATTGTAGCCTCAGCTTTATTGATAACCGTACCTACAACATCCATTGTTTCTTGGCCGATTCTTAATAGTCCAATTTTCACTTCTTCAATATATGAAGCCATAAGAGCAAGAGCTGTAAGAGCAGCAGATCCAATAGCGAATCCTTTACCTGTAGCAGCAGTAGTGTTTCCTAATGCATCTAAAGCATCAGTACGTTTTCTTACCTCTTCGA
>JAOZKH010000020.1 GCA_029935405.1 Vallitaleaceae bacterium
TTTATCTTGGAGGAATTATAAGTTTAATCCTATATTCTATAATACCTATTGTAGGTACTTTTGTTGCAGGTTCAGTTGATATAATGGTCGGATATTATAGTTTTGTTTTTGAAGTTTTGAAAAATTATAAATATATTTATTTAAAAAGACCGGATATAATTGATATTGGATTATATTATGGAATTTTATTAAGTGTTATTTATAAATACAATAATAAAGAAGGTGTAAAATAAAATTGAAAAAAGTGCTAAAAAATAAATATCAATTATTAATATTTAGTATAATAATAATCGGTTTTATAAAGTATTCGTATGTTTATGACGATCATCAAGTTCATATATATTTTTTGGATGTAGGGCAAGGTGATAGTATCATTATATCGGATAATGATACTACATTTATTATAGACGGCGGAGGGGATAGATTTATGGATGACAACTATAATAAAGGAAAAGAGGTTTTAATACCTTTTATTAAAGAAAAAGGTATTGTTGATATAGATTGTGTATTTATAAGTCATATACATTATGATCATATAAAAGGAATACTAGAGCTTATTGGTATTATCCCAATAAAAATCATCGTTTTACCCGAACCTTATAAGGAATTATTAACGATGGAAAAAGAAAATAATTCTACATATGATAATTATTTTATGGTAGGTGATGAATATGAATTATTAGATCAGTTAATCGAAAAATGTAATATTGAAAAAATACCAATTAAATTTATGAATAATGAAGATATTATAAAAAGCGATAGAGTAACAATGACTTGTGTATATCCTATGGATAAAGCTGTATATAAAGAGAATGAAAATCAAAATTCTATGGTATTAAAGGTAGATGTTTATGACTTTAGTTGTCTATTAACTGGTGATATTGAAGTTGAAGCCGAAAAATGGTTGGTCGAAAATAATAATTTAATCAAAGATATTAATATTTTAAAAGTTCCGCATCATGGTTCGAATTCATCTTCAACTGAAGAATTTATCAATCATGTAAATCCAAATAAAGGGATTATTACAGTTGGTGAGAATTTTTTTGGTCATCCAAGTGATATCATTAAGTTGCGTTATAAAAACTTTCAAATACCACTTTATACTACAAAAAATTGTGGTATGATAGAAGTGATTATAAATAGAGATGGATACATGATGAAATCTTTTAAAGGGGAATTAATAGATGAAACAATTAAAAGAACAAATTAAAAATAAAACTTTTTCTAATATATATTTATTTTCAGGTGAGGAAAAGTATTTAATAGAAATTTATCAAAAACGTATTGTTGATTCGATTTTCAAAGGACAAGATCAAATGATGAACTGCGACCAGTTTGATCAAAATAATAAAGATGTTGATAAAATTGAATTAAGTTTAGAAACGCTTCCTTTTTTTGCAGATAAAAGAGTTGTATTGCTTAAAAATTTAGATTTATTTAATGCTAAAAACAAACAAAGTAATGAAAGAATCACAGATA
Organism: Vallitaleaceae bacterium; assembly: GCA_029935405.1. GTDB lineage: Bacteria > Bacillota > Clostridia > Lachnospirales > Vallitaleaceae > UBA1351. The sequence goes on from JAOZKH010000020.1 coordinate 1,480, forward strand.
GTCTTAAGAAAGTAAGCGATACAACAGTTTGCATCATTATTGAGGATAAAATTGATAAAAGAAACAAATTGTACAAATTTATTAAAAGTAAAGACGGATTTTATGAATTTGGATTTCAATCTGAAAAAGAATTAATACAATATGTGGCTAGAGAATTAAATAGAGTCAATATGAAGATAAGTACGGTAGATGTTAAGTACTTTATAGATACAGTTGGATATGAACTTAGATCAATTATTAATGAAATAAGTAAACTTATTGATTATGTAGGTGAGAATACAATTGTAACAAAAACAGATATTAATGACGTGTGTACTAAACATTTAGAGTCGAAAATTTTTGAATTAGTTGATGCTGTCGGATTAAAGGAAAGAGAAAGAGCGCTATTATTATATCAAGATATGTTAGCTCTAAAGGAACCAGCTCTAAAAATTCTATTTATGATATCAAGACAATTCACATTAATTTTTCAAGGTAAATTATTACATAAAAAAAGAATATTAAATAATCAAATAGCCAAGGAACTTAAAATTCCTGAATTTGTTGTTAGAAAAGTGCTAAGTCAAGGAAATCAGTTTTCACTTGATGCAATTAAGGAAATGATAAAAGAATTGGTTGACCTTGAATATAGTTTTAAAAATGGGAGAATCAACCTAGAAACAGGCATTGAACTTATGATTCTTAAATTATCTAAGTAATTGTTTTGTTGCAAAAAAAGAGAGTCCTTAGACTCTCTTCGTAAGTTCATTACATTTTATTAACTGCTTTAGATAATCTAGAAATCTTTCTAGAAGCAGTATTTTTGTGGAAAATACCTTTTGACTGAGCAGCTGCGATTGCAATATTAGCGTTTGCTAATTCTGTGCTTGCAACTTCTTTCTCATTTGCTTCGATTGCTGCGATAACTTTCTTAACTGAAGTTTTAACGCCTGACTTGATGCTTTTATTTCTAGCAGCTTTAGTAGCGTTTACTTTGATTCTTTTCTTAGCTGATTTAATGTTTGCCATTTAATTCACCTCCATAATCGAATTTGTTATATTACTACGCAAATAGAGGGTGAGCATAGTAAGTATAAACGTAAGTTCAAGTGGGGTTGTTCTTACGTTGAAATCGTTTCTACATACCTAAGTAGTATAAGAGAATAATCTATATATGTCAATGAAAATTTCCAAAAAAAATGATTTTTTATTAAGTTCATTGATATGGCCTGTTCTATGTGGTAAAATATAGTCAGAATTAAGGTAAAACTTAATATAAGATGATAAAATATCGTCAAATGAGGAGAATGGTAATGCAAACACATATGTGGCGCGAAATATTAATTCCTTACGAACAAGCGGTTAAGGAATTAGTTATTAAATTTGAGAGTATTGCTAGGGAAAATAAACGTCTTGGTAAGTATTCTCCAATAGAGTATGTGACAGGACGAGTTAAGAAAATTTCAAGTATACTTGAAAAAGCAAAGAAAAAAGAAATAGTTTTAAGTAAAATTGAAGATGAAATTGAAGATATTGCAGGGATTCGTATAATATGCCAGTTTGTTGAAGATATAGATAGAGTAGTTGAATTGATAAGAGCTAGAGGCGATATGCAAATTAAATATGAGAAGGACTATATTCAAAACACTAAACAATCTGGATATAGAAGTTATCATTTAATAGTGTACTATTGTGTACATACAGCTCTTGGTGAGAAGAAGGTACAAGCGGAAATTCAAATTCGTACATTGGCTATGAACTTTTGGGCTACAATTGAACATTCTTTATTATATAAGTATGGTCATAATATTCCATCTTCGATTCGTAAAAGGCTTGTTAAGTCTGCAGAAGCAGCACATATGTTGGATCAAGAGATGAGTAAAATAAGAGGCGAAATAATGGATGCTCAAGATTCTTTTCAATATAAATCCAACATTATAGCTGACATATTAAATAATATTCAAAATATTAAAAACGCGTCTGAACATAGTCTTGAAGCTGAGCAAATTCAAGAAGAATTTTATAGGTTATGGGAAGATGGTAATATTGAAAAGTTAGTTGCTTTTAATAAACGTTTAGATATTATTGCGGAGAACCATAAGGCACAAAGCCTTCAATAAAAAGAAAGACCAGTAGCATTGCTATTGGTCTTTTCAATAGTTATAGAAAGAGTGCTATGATCAAAATAAGAATTGACAAATATTTAAGTAACCAAGGAATTGGTACTCGTACAGAAGTAAAAAAACTAATTAAGTTGGGAAAAGTAGCTAATAATGGAAATGTAGTCAAAGATCAAGGGATTAAAGTTGATATAGATACTGATTTGGTGACAGTTTCAGGAAAACAAGTTAGCTATGATAAATATATTTATATAATGTTAAATAAACCTAAAGGCGTAATTAGTGCAACGGAAGACAAAAAGGAACAAACAGTCATCGATATTATCAATCATCCTTTAAAATTAAAGATATTTCCTGTGGGAAGATTAGATAAAGATACAACAGGGTTACTACTACTTACAAATGATGGTGCCCTTGCACATAGCTTGTTATCTCCAAAAAAACATGTAGATAAAAATTATACGGCACTAATAGATGGAATTATATCTAATGAAACAATAGACTTCTTTGAAAAAGGAGTTATACTTGAAGATGGATATAAAACCATGCCTGCTAAACTTATAATCCAAAAGGATAATAAATTTATTAATAGTATTAAAAGAAAAGAAACTATAAGTTATACACAAGCTTCAATTACTATTAAAGAAGGTAAGTTTCATCAAGTGAAACGTATGTTTGAAAGTGTTAATATGAAAGTGATTGAACTAAATAGAGATAGAATGGGGACATTAAAACTTGACAATCAACTAAAATTAGGTGATTATAGAGAACTGACAAAAGAAGAGATAAGAAAACTTAAATTAACATAGTGATTCACAAAGCAATACAGTGATTTACAAAATAACATAGTGATTCACAAAGTAACACAACAATCCATAATGTAACATAGTAATGAAAGAGGTAAGATATGTTTAAGAATATAAAAGCTGCAATTTTTGATATGGATGGTACATTAATTGATTCAATGTGGCTATGGAAAACTATTGATGTGGATTATTTAAGTAAACATAAGGTTGAATTACCAGAGGATTTACAAAAATGTATTGAAGGAATGAGCTTTTCTGAAACAGCTACTTATTTTAAAAATAGATTTAATATTGATGATGATGTAGAATCAATAAAAACTGAATGGAATGAAATGGCCTATGATTATTATATTAATAAAGTACCTCTAAAAGATTATACAATGATATTATTAAATTCTTTAAAGACTAAGGGTATAAAAATAGGTATTGGTACAAGTAATTCTAGAGAACTAGTTAATATTATAATTAAAAAATTTTCCTTAGAAGGAATAGTAGATACTATTAGAACTTCGTGTGAAGTTGAAAAAGGCAAACCTCATCCTGGAATATTTTTAAAGGTTGCAGAAGATTTAGGTGTTCATCCTTCTGAATGTGTTGTTTTTGAAGATGTACCTAATGGAATTCTAGCAGCTAATAGTGCAGGTATGAAATCAGTTGCAGTTTTTGATAAATTTTCTATTGATATGGATGATGAAAAAAGAAAGTTAGCAGATTACTATATAGATTCGTTTGAAGAGGCAGTGATATATCTGTTGGAAGGAATAAAATAATGAAAGAATTTTTACCAATTAGTAAACAAGATATGATAAGTAGAGGATGGGATGAACTTGACTTTATAATTGTTTCAGGTGATGCATATATAGATCACCCTTCCTTTGGCGTTGCAATCATCTCTAGATTATTAGAAGCGAATGGTTATAAAGTCGGTATTATTGCCCAACCTAATTGGAAAGATAAAAATTCCGTAACAATTTTTGGTAAACCAAGATTAGGATTCATGGTTACTGGAGGTAATATTGATTCCATGGTTAATCATTATTCAGTTGCCAAAAAACGTCGTGATAAAGATGCATATTCACCAGGTGGCGAAATAGGTTTGCGTCCAGATAGAGCAACAAGTGTTTATGGAAATCTTATAAGACAAACATATAAAGATTCGGTTATTATTCTTGGTGGAATAGAAGCTAGTTTAAGAAGACTTGCTCATTATGACTATTGGGATAATAAAATAAAAAGAAGTTTACTTCTTGATTCGTCGGCAGATTTACTTGTATATGGTATGGCAGAAAAAGCTATTATTGCTGTTGCTGACAGCCTTAATAATGGCATACCCATTGAAGAGTTAACCTATATAAAAGGAACTGTATTTAAATCAAAAACAAATGATATTAATAAAGCGATTATATTGCCATCTTTTTCTGGAATCAAAAAAGAAAAAAACCTTTATGCAGAAAGCTTCCTGACTCAAACAAAAGAAACGCACTTTGCAAAAGGTAAAGTATTAATAGAAGAGTATAGCAAAAATCAATTTATTGTTCAAAATCCACCAATGCCACCTATTACTCAAGATGAGTTTGATTATTATTACGGATTTGATTATATGCGAGAGGTTCATCCTGTTTACACAAAAAAAGTACCAGCAATTGAAGAGGTAAAGTTTAGTGTTATTAGCAATAGAGGCTGTTTTGGAAACTGTAATTTTTGTGCTTTGACATTTCATCAAGGAAGAATTATTCAATCAAGAAGTCATGAGTCTATAGTGTCTGAAGCAAAGAAAATCACGGAAGAAAAAGACTTTAAAGGATATATTCATGATGTTGGTGGTCCGACAGCAAACTTTAGAAAACCCTCATGTAGTAAACAAATCAAACATGGGGTATGTAAGAATAAAGACTGTTTGGGAGTTAATCCTTGTAGTGAACTTGAAGTGGATCATAGTGACTATTTAGAATTATTAAAAAAGTTAAGATCATTACCAAATATCAAAAAAGTTTTTGTAAGATCAGGTATTAGATTTGACTACCTTATGTATGATAAAAATGATGAATTTTTCAAAGAATTAGTTAAAAATCATATAAGCGGTCAACTCAAAGTTGCGCCGGAACATGTAAGTAATAGAGTTCTTGAATATATGGGGAAGCCATATAAAAATATATATAATAGTTTTGTTACAAAGTATAAAAGACTAAATCAAAAATACAATATGAATCAGTTTATTGTTCCATATCTTATGTCATCGCACCCAGGATCATCTTTAGATGATGCCATTGAATTAGCTGAGTTTTTAAGAGATGAAAAAATAACTCCTCAACAGGTTCAGGACTTTTACCCGACACCGAGTACTATTTCAACAGTTATGTATTACACAGAGCTTGATCCAAAAACTATGAAGCCTCTATATGTTGCGAAAAATCCACATGAAAAGGCAATGCAAAGAGGATTGATACAATATAAAAATCCTAGGAATTATAGACTTGTGCGAGAGGCACTAATTATTGCAGATCGTGAAGATCTTATTGGGTTTGACAAAAAATGTTTGATTAGACCAGGGAGAGAAAGTTTTAATAATACTAATAAATCAGAAGGATTGAAAAGTTATAGTAATAAAAAAATTAATAACGGTGCCAAAAAGAAAGGTGTCAAAAAGAAAAAAACAATTAGAAATGTTCATAAGAAGAAAAAATAGTATTCATTGACTAGGTAGGACTGCTCATGTATAATACATTAAGAACTATAAGAAGAGAGGTTAGTTATGATTAGAAGTATGACTGGATTTGGCCGTGGAGATTGTGTTATTAATGACCGTTCCATGACTATCGAAATAAAATCAGTAAACCACAGATATTGTGACATTAATATTAGAATGCCTAGAAAACTTTTTTTTCTTGAAAATAAATTAAAAGGTATGATTAAGAAAGAACTTATTCGTGGTAAGATTGATGTATTTATAAATTATCAAGATAGTAGTGAAAAATCAAACAGTATTGTTTATAATGAAAATCTCGCAGCTCAATATATAGAACAGTTCAAAAACATGGCTAATACATTTGAAATAAGTAATGATATAAAGGTATCATCATTATCTAGATATCCGGAAGTTTTAAAGCTTGAAGAACAAGATGATGATGAAGATGCTTTACAAAAACTAGTAATAAATACAATCAAAGAAGCAATTATTAATATTAGCGACACAAGATATAAAGAAGGACAAGCACTAAAAGTTGACCTTAAAAATAAATTAGACGAAATGCTTACATATGCAAATATCCTTAAAGAAATTTCCCCAGCAGTAATTGAAGAATATAGAGTTAAACTAGATCAAAGAATCGGTGAAATTATGGATAAAGCTTTAGTGGATAAAGATAGACTTGCTCTTGAGGTTGCTGTTTTTGCAGATAAAAGTTGTGTGGATGAAGAGATTGTTAGACTTGAAAGCCATATCATTCAAATGAAAGATACATTAGATTCTAATGATGCAGTCGGTAGAAAGCTTGATTTTATAGCACAAGAAATGAATAGAGAAGCAAATACGATTTTGAGCAAGGCAAATAATTTAGATGTTTCTAATCAAGGAATAGAACTTAAAACATTAATTGAAAAAGTCAGAGAACAAATACAAAACATCGAGTAAAGAAAGGTTTTAGGCGATGAATAAAGGTTTGCTTTTTATAATATCTGGCTTTTCCGGGGCAGGTAAAGGTACAATTGTAGAAGCATTTTTAGAACGTAATCTAGATGTTAAGCTATCAATATCTGCAACTACTAGAGAGTGTCGAGAATGTGAAATAGAGGGTGTTCACTATAATTATATTTCAAGGGAGTCTTTTGAAAATATGATTAAGAATGGTGATATGTTTGAGTATGCTACTTATGTTGGTAATTATTATGGAACTCCAAAAAGTTTTGTTATGAAAGAACTTGAAAAAGGCAACGATGTAATCTTAGAAATAGAAATGCAAGGAGCACTTCAAGTTAAAGAAATGTATGATGATGCAATAATGATTTTTGTTGTACCACCTCATGCTAAGGACTTAAAAGATAGATTGCTTAATCGTGGCACGGAAGGAATAGATATTATAAACAATAGGTTAAAACGATCATATGAAGAAACTGAACTTATGCTTAATTATGATTATTTGCTTGTTAATGACCAATTAGATGATGCAATAAAATCTCTAGAGGGCATAAGATGTGCAGAAAAAATTAAATACAAAAGATTTTTATATCTAAAAGATAAATTCAAGGAAGAACTTAAGGAAATTATTGACTAAACAGTTTTTTGAAAGGAGTTTTATATGTTACATCCATCATATTCAGATTTAATGGGAATCATCAATGACAGAAGCGGGGAAAATACTGATAAAGTTGAAAGCCGTTATTCAGTTATAATTGCTACTTCAAAAAGAGCTAGACAATTAATTGAAGGTGACGAGCCTTTGACTGAAACAACTACCCCTAAAGCATTATCAATTGCAGTAGAAGAATTATACGAAGGTAAAATTGATATTGAATAGTAGGAGTCTTTATTCTAAAAAAATCAAAGATAAATAAAAAATAGCTGTCTCAGTTAATTGAGGCAGTTATTTTTACGGAAAGAAAGTGTTACTTGTCTTTTATATACTTGTTAATCTTTAAGTAGTCTTGTATAATGAAAGAAATTGTAAATAATAAGACGAAGGTGATTTATATGAAATTATTTGAAAAAAGTTCAATGTCTTTAATGAATAAAATAATAGTATATTTTGTTGGATACACGATAGTGGTCATGTTTTTGTTTTCACTAACGATTTATTTAGTTGATTATTCGAAGATGAATTTAATCAATGCTAGTTATTCTAGAGATATTGCAGAGTTAGAAGCAGATATGGTAAATAATTGGTTAGATGATAGTATTCGAAAACTAAACGACATTAGTATTATGGCAGGAAATTCACAAAATGGATTAATGACAAATATTGAAGGCCTAATAGATATACAACAACAGAATAAAGATAATTTTAGACATTTATATTTGGTGAATACAGAAGGTGAATATATAGATACTTTTGGTCAAGAAGCAAATATGAATGATGAGATAATAACGGAGATTATAAATGGAGAAAAGGAATTGGTTGTTACTAGTCCTATGATTCATCCTATTTTATCAGAAGCACTTTTTAATGTAATAGTTCCAGTATATGATGGAACCAAAATAATTGGAGTGTTAGGAGCAACAGTTACGATGGATCAGCTTAGTAAGAGACTTAATGAATATGAAGTTTCTGATGCTGGATTTGGTTGGCTAGTTGATGAAAATCTAACAGTTATAGCACATCCTGAAGAAGATAATATTCTTAATATGTCATTGTATTCCACAGAGTTAATAAAAGAAAAATCTTTAGAAGACTTAAAAGTGAAATCCGCTAATACATTTGGTTACAGTGGATTAGATCTTGTTGCTATCGATTTAGTGGAAGATGGATATGCAACAGGTAAATACACTGATTTAGATGGATACAATAGAACAGTTTCCTTTGTAAAAGTGAATAATGCAGAAAATTGGTATGTGGGATTTACAACTTTTGACGATAAAATTCCATCATCTTCAAGAAGTTTGCTGATATATATGGTTATTGGAGTTGCGCTTATAGTAGCAATTACAATATTTGCAACATATTTATTGGCAAGTGAAGTCACAAAACCAATCAATCAACTGATACATGTAGTTAATTTATTCATTGGAGGTAATAGTGGCGTTCGAGCAAAAGTGGATACGGATGATGAATTCGGAAAATTAGGAAAAGCTTTTAATGGAATGGCAGATACTATTATTGAACACACAGATAATGTAGAAGCATTAATTAAAGAACGTACATATATGCTTGCTGATCTTAATTATCAAATTGTAGTACGAAATAAAGAGCTTAACACCATGAATGAAGAGCTTGAAACAACTAATGATAAGTTACACTCACTTGCAACTACAGATATGCTTACAGGGCTTTATAATCGCCATGAACTTGTTCGTTCAATGCAAACCTTTATGGATGGTGTACTAAAAAGTGATGATGCAGGATTTTCAGTTCTGTTTATAGACTTAGATAATTTTAAATATTATAATGATACATTTAGTCATGAAATAGGAGACTTCCTATTGATTGAAGTTGCAAAAATACTTAAAGCAAATATTAGAGATAATGATATTGTAGCAAGATATGGCGGAGATGAATTTGTTGTTTTACTTAAACATGGTGACTTTGATGTCTCTAAAATGATATCTGAACGAATACATGCAAAAATTTTAGAACAAAAGGGCTTTAGAAAAGCTATTGAACGTAAAATTAAATCTGAAATTTTATTATTAGGTAAGAATATGTTGTCTTGTTCTATTGGTATTGTTAATTACAATAAGAATATAAATGCTAGAACCGTTGAAGAACTGTTAGCTTTAGCTGATGATACAATGTATAAAGCTAAGAAACAAGGTAAATCAAGAATTGTAGTTAGTTAAGAAGGTTATATGAGTATAAAAAACAGAGAAATGGTAGCCAAAGTTATCATTGGTATATCTACAAATGCATTAAATCGATTATTTACATATGTAATTCCGACAGACCTTAACGATCAAGTAGAAATAGGGTCTGTTGTTTTAGTGCCATTTGGTAAAGGGAATCACCTAAAAGAAGCATATGTTATTGATATTGAATTCAATGAAGGGACTTATGAATTTGAACTAAAAAAAATATATGAAGTTAAGGAAAATGTTTCTGTAATGAAAGAATTATTGCAAGTAGCTTCTTGGATGCATAATAGATATCAATGCACTATTACGTCAGCTTTAAAACTTATGCTACCTAGAGATATTAATGTAAAACTTAAAACTTTTAAAACAATTGTGATAAATAAGGTGCAATTAACAAAATTAAAAGAATATAAATTAATGATTATCAAAGATAAACGCTTAGTAAAACGACTAGCTATTATTGAATTTTTGGAAAATGTATGTATTAACTCAGATACAGAGATTTACTATTTTGTTGAAAAAGATCTGTTGGCGTGGTTAAATACTAATAGTGCAATGATTAAAAACTTAGAAAAGCTTGATTTATTAGAACGTCGAGATGAAGTGTATGAACGTAAAATTGCCATATTAGATCAAAAAACATACGATGAAAAGTTTGAACTAACAAAGGAACAATTAGTTGTTTCTAATGAGATTACAAAAAGCTTAGATACTAATAAAATATTTCTTGTTCATGGAGTTACAGGAAGTGGTAAAACAGAAGTGTATATGAACCTTATTAAACGAGTAATAAGTAATGGACAAAAGGCTATTGTATTAATTCCTGAAATAGGGTTAACACCACAGATGATAATGCGGTTTACAGGTAGGTTTGGAAATATTATTGGAGTAATGCATTCGAAATTGAATTTAGGAGAACGTTACGAACAATGGCAAAAAGCTAGTAATAATGATGTGAAGATTATGATTGGTGCTAGGTCAGCTATTTTTACACCCTTTGATAATATTGGTATTATAATTATTGATGAAGAACATGAACATACATATAAATCCGAACAAAATCCAAAGTATCATGCAAGAGAAGTTGCAATTAAACGAGGTATATATCATAATTGTCCAGTTGTTTTAGGTAGTGCAACACCGCTTGTTGATAATTATTATAAAGCAAGTTTAAATCAGTATAAATTATTAAATATGACAAAACGTGCTGTTGCAAACGCATATAAAGATATTCACTTAATTGATATGAGACAAGAATTAGAAGCGGGAAATACAGGTGTACTTAGTAGAGAATTATATAATGCAATATCAGAAGCTCTTTTAAAGGGTGAACAAATTATACTGTTTATAAACCGTAGAGGATATGCAAATAGTATTTCTTGTAGACAATGTGGGTTTGTATATAAATGTGATCACTGTGATATTTCTATGACCTATCATAAGAGTAACAGGCGTTTGATTTGTCATATGTGTGGAGATTCAAAACCAATGAAAAAAGAATGTCCTATGTGTGGCTCTAAATATATTAAGGGCTTTGGAGCAGGTACTCAAAAAATAGAAGCGTTGATTAGCACAATTTTTAAAAATGCAAAGATTATAAGAATGGATCAAGATACAACTAGTAGAAAACACGGTCACGAAACTATACTTAAACAGTTTAGAAATCATGAAGCTGATATACTTATAGGTACCCAAATGGTAGCTAAGGGACATGACTTTCATAATGTTACGGTTGTAGGTGTACTCGCAGCTGATATAAGCTTGAATGTGGAAGATTATAGAGGTGCTGAAAGAACTTTTCAGTTAATTACACAAGTTATTGGAAGAACAGGTCGTGGAGATAGACCGGGAAGGGCTTTTATTCAAACATATCAACCTGGTCATTATAGTATTGTCCATGCTATTAACGAGGATTATATTAGTTTTTATAATGAAGAAATCATATTTAGACAAACGATGATTTATCCTCCGTTTTGTCATTTGTTATGTATTATTACAATGTCAGAAAATGATTATTTAGGAAGAAATTTACTTGATCAATGTGTAAGTGTGATAAAAAATCTGTATTTAAATACAGAGGATACAAAATTTATTATATTAGGTCCTGCAAAAACAAGTATTGGAAAAATTAAAGGTTTATATCGAAATCGTATTATTGTTAAAGGAAGTTCTTATAAAAAGTTGACTTTAGTCATGAAAGAACTTTATAATAGAAAAGATAAAGATAATAATTATACAAAAGTAAAATTATCAATGGAATTAAATCCAATGGGGTTTAACTAATCCTATTTATTATAAAGGAGATTAAATATGGCGCGTAGAAAAATTAGAATTGACGAAGATATAATTTTAAGAAAAGTTTCAAGGCCTATAGACGAAATAACGCCTAAGATTAAAGCATTAGTAGAAGATATGATTGAAACAATGATTTATGCAAATGGTGTTGGGCTTGCAGCACCACAAGTGGGCGTTTTAAGAAGAGTTGTTGTTATTGATGTTGGTGAAGGGCCTGTTATTATGATAAATCCCGAAATCATTGAAACTGAAGGTGAGCAAGAGGGAATTGAAGGTTGTTTAAGTGTACCTGGTAAGTCAGGAACAGTAACTAGGCCTTTTAGAGTTGTAGCAAAAGCTACAGATATAGAGGGTAAAGAGTTTATAATAGAGGGTGAAGAATTTATGGCAAGAGCAATTTGTCACGAACTTGATCATTTAGAGGGTAAACTATATACAGATATTGCAGTTGATATTATAACTGAAGAATAAATATAGAGGTATTATTATGAAAATTATTTTTATGGGAACGCCAGATTTTAGTGTTCCGACACTGAAGACATTAATCGAATCTAAACATGAAGTTGTTGCTTGCTATACACAACCTGACAAACCAAAAGGGCGGGGTAAAAAACTTCAAATGACACCTGTTAAAGCGGCTTGTATAGAAGCAAAAATTCCTGTTTATCAACCAACTAAAATTAGAAATAAAGAGAATATAATTAAATTTCAAGAAATCAAAGCAGATATAGCGGTTGTTATAGCCTATGGTCAAATTTTACCAAAGGAGATTTTAGATACACCTAAGTATGGATGCATAAACATTCATGCCTCACTTCTTCCAAAGTATAGAGGTGCAGCGCCTTATCAATGGGCGGTTATCAACGGTGAAACAACAACGGGAATTACTACGATGCAGATGGATGTAGGTATGGATACAGGTGATATGCTGCTTAAAACTATTGTTAATATTGACAACTTTGAAACAGCTGGCTCACTTCATGATAAGTTAATGTATTCAGGTGGTAAATTACTTCTAGAAACCTTAAAACAAGTTGAAGAGGAGACCCTAAAACCTATTAAGCAAAATGATGAGTTGGCCACTTATGCACCTATGCTAGATAAGAATTATGGAAAGATAAATTGGCATAAATCTGCAGTGGAAATTGAAAGTCTAATAAGAGGTTTAAATCCATGGCCAAGTGCTTATACATTTATGGATGATAAACTATTAAAAATTTGGAAGGCAACAATTATTGAAGAAGCTACAGAGAAGCATAAGCCCGGAACAATCTTAAGTATTTACGATAAAGAGGGAATTGTCGTTCAATGTGACACTGGTGCATTATTAGTTACTGAACTTCAGCTTCAAGGCAAAAAACGTATGGATACACCTTCGTTTATGAGAGGTTATAATATTACAGTGGGTGGTATTTTAGAATAAGCCACAGTATATAAAGACTAACTATATAAAAAAATCGTAGTATAACATTTGTGGAGGACGTAATGACAAAAGGTTCTGAACGTAATTATATCTTAAAGATATTAGAAGACATAGACAAAAAGGGACTTTTTGTTAATCAAGTTCTTGATGACTACTTTTATGTATATGAATTTGATAAACAACAAAGAAGCTTTATATCAAAGATTGTATATGGAACTATTGAACAACGATATTACATTGATTTTGCAGTTAATAGTGTATCTAAAGTTAAAGTTCGAAAAATGAAACCAGTTATTAAATATATTATACGTATGACTGCTTACCAAATCTTATTTATGGATAAAGTTCCTGATCACGCTGCAATTAATGAAGGGGTAAAACTTACAAAGAAACGTAAGTTTTTTCAATTAACAGGTTTTGTTAATGGTGTTCTTAGAAGTGTTGTAAGAGAGAAAGATACTTTAGAAGAAAAAATAGACAAACTTAAACCGATAGAAAAGTTATCTATAAGGTATTCTTTTGACCAAGAAATGCTTAAATATTTAATGAAACAGTATGATTTTAAAGTGATCGAAAAGTATTTAATGGAAAGCTTGAAAACAAAAGCAACCGCCATTAGAGTTAATCAAACAAAAACAAATAGAGAGCAACTTATTAAAGAATTACAGCCAGTTGGATTAATTGAAAATGGCCATATTCTAAAGGATAGTTTATATATAACAGAGTATGGTAAAATAACTGACTTAGAAGCTTTTAAAAAAGGGCTATTTCAAGTTCAAGATGAAAGCTCAACATTAGTTGGCATCATAAGTAATATTAAAGAAGGTGTAAAAGTTTTAGATGTTTGTGCTGCTCCAGGAGGTAAAGCCACGCATATTTCAGATTTACTTAATGGAAGTGGTGAAGTAGTAGCTTGTGATATTTCTGAACATAAGGTTTTAAAAATTAATGAAAATATACAAAGATTAGGCTTAAACAATATTAAGACTAAATTGCTTGATGCTAGTATATATAATAAAGAATATAATAATGCGTTTGATATTGTCATTACAGATGTTCCTTGTTCTGGTCTTGGAATAATTCGTAGCAAACCAGACATTAAGTTTAATATGAATTATTCAAAGATAGAATCTTTAATTGAACTGCAACAAAAAATAATTCAAAATGTTTCAACCTATGTTAATTCAGGAGGTACTTTAGTATATAGTACCTGCACAATTAATAAAGAAGAAAATGAGTCTCAAGTTAAAAAATTTCTCGATAATAATAATGACTTTGAATTAATTGATATAAGTAAAGAAATAGATACATATCAAGATATTAAATATCCTGAAATATTAAAATCGTTTATTAACAATGGTATGCTCCAACTTATAACAGATGAGAAGCTTACAGATGGGTTTTTCATCGCCAAACTTAGAAAGAAATAATAATGAATAATGTAGATATAAAATCCTTAACAATTGAAGAAATTGAACAGATCATAATCAAGCTTAAGCAACCAAGATTTAGAGCTAAGCAACTTTTTAATTGGATTCACGTCAAAAAAATAAGTAATTATAGAGAAATGAAAAATATTCCTTATGCTTTAATAGATATTTTGATGATAGACTATCCGTTAATTGCGCTTAATGAAGTTAGCAAGCATGAAGATAATAAAGATGGAACAGTTAAATATTTGTTTGAATTAAAAGACAAACAATTGGTGGAAACTGTACTTATGAAGTATAAATATGGGTATTCGATTTGCATATCCTCACAAGTTGGATGTAAAATGGGTTGTACTTTTTGTGCATCAACAATAGGTGGTTTAAAAAGACAATTGCTCCCGTCAGAAATGTTAGATCAAATATATGTTATAGAACGTAAGATGGATATTCAAATTCATTCAGTAGTTGTAATGGGAACAGGTGAACCACTTGACAATTATGATAATTTGATTCGATTTATTAAATTATTGAGCCATGAAAAAGGCAGACATTTATCAAGAAGGAACATTACTGTCTCTACATGTGGTATTATAGATAATATTAATCGCATAGCAATTGATGTTCCACAGATTAATTTAGCAATATCACTTCATTCTCCTTATAATGACAAACGAAAAGAAATAATGCCTATTACAATCAAATATCCATTAAATAATCTTATACAAGCATGTAGTTATTATACTAAAAAAACAGGTAGAAGAATTACCTTTGAATATAGTTTGATAAATGGCGTTAATGATGATATTGAACATGGTAAAGATTTAGCTAAGCTTTTAAAAGGTATGTTGTGCCATGTAAATTTAATACCTATTAATTCAGTTGATGAAAGAGATTATCTGGCAGCAGATAAAGGACATATATTAAGATTTAAAGAAGTGTTAGATAAAGAAAAAATTCCAACAACTATTAGACGTTCGTTGGGACAAAACATAGATGCAGCTTGTGGTCAATTGAGAAACAGACATTTGAAAGACCAAAAATAGGGAGGTTATATGATTTCGTACGGTATTAGTCATAAAGGTAACGTAAGAAGTGAAAATCAAGATGCCTACATAAATATTGATAATTCAATTGGAGAACTAAATAATATTTATGTAGTTGCAGATGGTATGGGTGGTCACTTAGGAGGAGCAATGGCTTCTAAGCTAGCTATTGATACAATTATTGATTCAATTAAGAATATGAGTGATGTACCATTAAATATAATTACAGCTATTATCTTAAAAGCTAATGAAGTTGTTTATAACACTTCAGTAGAAGATAGTAGTCTTTTTGGCATGGGAACAACAGTGGAAGTTATAACAATCAATAATAGTATTGCTAGTTTTGTCCATGTTGGTGATAGTAGAATTTATGCAGTATCTGATAATGAGATTACACAATTAAGTCATGACCACTCATATGTTCAAGAACTTCTGGATAATGGTGCAATTACTAAAGAAGAAGCATATAGTCATCCTAATAAAAACCGAATCACAAAAGCATTAGGAGTTGACAAAACATTAAATGCAGATTGTTTTGAATTTCCACTAAATCTAGATTGGAACTATTTTATGTTATGTTCCGATGGATTAACAAATATGATTAAAGATGAGCAAATTCATATTATTATTAAAAATAGTAAAAATATTAAAGAAAGTTGTGAAAGCCTAGTACAAGTAGCTTTAGATAACGGTGGAACTGATAATATTACCGTTGTTTTAGTCAAGCTAGAAGGAGGGCTAAATAATGATTAAAGTGGGATGTATGTTAGTAGAACGTTATGATATCATAGAAAGAATTGGTTCTGGTGGTATGAGTATCGTTTATAAAGCAAAAGACACAAAGTTAGGAAGATTTGTTGCAATAAAAGTATTAAGAGAAGAATATTGTCTTGATGATAGTTTTGTTAGTAAGTTTAAGGTTGAAGCTCAATCAGCTGCAAGTTTAAGTCATAATAATATTGTAAATATATATGATGTAGGTCAAGAGAGTAGGACACATTTTATAGTTATGGAATATCTTGAGGGTGAAACTCTTAAAGAGTATATTACTAACAATGGTCATTTGAGTGATCAGGAAATATTAAAGATGACAGTTTGTATTGCATCAGCTCTTGAACATGCTCATAATAATCATATTATTCATAGAGATATTAAACCACAAAACATTATGCTTGTTAATGATGGTAAGGTTAAGGTAATGGACTTTGGCATTGCTAGAATTGCAACAGGTAATACAATTGAAATGCCAGAGAACCCAACAGGGAGTGTGCATTATATTGCCCCTGAACAAGCAAAAGGTAGCTTTCAAGATAACAAAAGTGATATATATTCATTAGGTATTATAATGTATGAGATGGCAACAGGTGTTGTTCCGTTTAATGGTGATACAGCAGTAAGTGTTGCGCTTAAGCAAATACACGAAGAAATACCTAATCCGCTAGACTTAAATGAGAATCTTTCTCAAAATATTAATACTATTATAATAAAAGCTACACAAAAAAAGATATTAGCTAGATATCAATCAGCCTTAGAAGTGATTAATGACATAAAAAAATGTATGTCTAATCCTGATGATGTACTAGTATACACTAATAGTAATGTATCAGAAGAAACTATGATTATGAGTCATGAAGAAATGAAGCATATATGGAGTAAAAGTGAAGTTCGTGAATACAGCGGTAAAAAAGATCCGTTTGATAAGGTGGTTGCAACATTGGGTGTTATATTGGCAATATTGATTGTATCAATGATGGCGATATATACCTATAATAACATCACCCCTGACTATATACCTGTAACATATACTGTTCCTGGAATTATAGGCGAAACAGTAAAAAATGCTACGATAACGCTTAATGAATTAACGATGGACATTAATGTTAATGAAAGTGTTTATAGTCAAGACTATGAAGAAGGACAGATTATAAGTCAAAATCCTGCTATAAACTCAGTAGTCGAAGAGAATACAATTATTAATGTTGTAATTAGTAAAGGTATTAAGATGGAAAATGTTATAGGGGTTTTAAATATGTTTTATGAGGATGCTGTTAATAATCTTGAAGCTAAAGGATTTATTGTTGAAATAATAACAGAGCATAATGCTGTTGCACCAATAGGAAACGTTATCAGTCAAAATCCACTAGCAAGAGAAAATGTACCTGTTAATTCAACGGTTACGATTTATGTTAGCAATGGACCAAAAAAAGAGTTGCTTGAAGTACCTAAAATATCTAGTGAATTAGATTTAAATGAAGCAAAAACAGCGCTTGAATTAATGGGATTTACTATAGGAATAATCACTCACACTTATGATGATAATATTATCAAGGATTATATTATTAGCACATCAGTAGAGGCAGGCAGAGAGGTGGAAAAAGGTTACGTTATCGATTTAGTGGTCAGTAAAGGACCTAAAATAGTATCAGTAACAAAACCATTTGCATTGTCAAATATTGCAGAAGCTGGACAAGATAGTTATAAATTAACAGTAACATTAGAACTAAAAAATAAAACAGAAATTATTTATGAAAATACTGTAGATGCAAGTTTCTTTCCACTAAGCATTGAGGCAACGGGAACAGGAACAGGAATAATACATGTATTAAATAATGATGTGCAAATATATCAAACATATATTTTCTTTACAGAAGAAGTTGAAGAAGAAGTAGTAGAAGAAGAAGTAGTAGAAGAAGTAGAAGAAGTAGTAGAAGGAGAATAGATGACGGGTAAAATTGTTAAAGGAATAGCAGGATTTTACTATGTTGATGTACCTAATGAAGGCATTTATCAGTGTAGGGCAAAAGGAATATTTAGAAATAATAAACAAAAGCCATTAATTGGAGATAATGTTGAAATAGAAGTAACGCATGTTCAAGATATGGAGGGTAATGTTGTCAAATTACTACCACGAAAAAATCAACTAGTTAGACCTACTGTCTCCAATGTTGATCAAGCTTTTATCGTGTTTTCTGTAGCGCATCCTGATCCGAATATTAATTTGCTTGACCGTTTTTTAGTTGCTGTAACTATGAATGATATTGAAGCTGTAATTTGTTTTAATAAAACAGATTTATTATCAGATGATAAAATTGCAGATTTATGTAAAATTTATGAAATGGCAGGTTACAAAACATTGGCTATAAGTGCTTATGAAGATGATGGCTTTGATGAAATAAAGGAATTACTTAAGAACAAAACAACGGTATTTGCTGGTCCGTCTGGAGTAGGTAAATCCTCTATAATTAATCTACTTCAAGAGCATACACATATGGAGATTGGACAGGTTAGCAATAAAATAAAGAGAGGTAAACATACAACGAGACATGTAAATCTAATCCCAATTGATGCTAATTCATATGTAGTTGATACACCGGGATTTAGCTCTCTTCAATTAGAAAACCTTGAAAAAGAAGACCTAAAAAAACATTTCATTGAATTTTCAAACTATGAACCAAATTGTAAATATGGTGGATGTAACCATATTTACGAAC
The DNA here is from genome assembly GCA_029935405.1 of Vallitaleaceae bacterium. Classification (GTDB taxonomy): domain Bacteria; phylum Bacillota; class Clostridia; order Lachnospirales; family Vallitaleaceae; genus UBA1351. The sequence continues at coordinate 20,569 of JAOZKH010000020.1, forward strand.
CAAAGTGTGGAGTTAAAGATGCTATAGAATTAGGTGAAATCAGCCCTTCAAGATATAAAAGTTATTTACATATTTATGAAGAATTAAAAGATATAAGGAGATATTAAAATGTTTAAATTAGCACCTTCGATACTTTCAGCAGATTTTTCAAAATTAGGCGATGAGGTAAAGCTTATTAGTGATGCAGGATGTGATTATATTCATATTGATGTTATGGATGGGCAATTTGTTCCAAATATTTCATTTGGTCCTGTAGTAATTAAGTCTATACGTAAAAAGACAGAAAAAGTTTTTGATGTTCATTTAATGATCGATCAACCAGAAAGATTTATTAAAGAGTTTGTAGATGCAGGTGCAGATATTATTACTATTCACGAAGAAGCGTCACTGCATCTACATAGAACAATTCAATTAATTAAAAGCCATAATGTAAAAGTGGGTGTAGCATTAAATCCTGCAACACCACTTAATGTTCTCGATTATATTATTGAAGAACTTGACATGGTATTATTAATGACTGTAAATCCAGGATTTGGCGGGCAATCATTTATCCCACAAATATTAGAGAAAGTTAAAGAATTAGTAATAATAAGGGAAAAGAAAGGTTTGAAATTTGAAATACAGGTTGATGGTGGAGTAAGTCTTGAAAATATTAAAGAAATTGTAGAAGCCGGAGTAGATATAGCGGTAGCAGGGTCGGCAGTTTTTGGTACAGATGATGTTGAAGCTACAGTAAAAGCATTTAAAGCGGTGAAGAAATGATAAAGAAAAATTCGGAAATTACCGGTAAGTCGGCTTTGATGATTACCGGTGGTTTTGTTTACACTAAGGATTTGCGTTCGTTTTATGAACATGAATCCTTAGACTATATTATAGGTGTTGATGGTGGTTGTAAAATAGCTAAGGATAGCAATATCGTATTAGATATAATGTATGGAGATTTTGATACACTCGATTTTAATACAAAAACAGAACTTTTGAAAAATAATATTGATATTCATGAACTCTCACCAAATAAGGATATTACAGATACACATGGTGCCTTTATTGAACTTATCGAGAAAGGAATAAATAGTGTTACGGTTTTTGGAAGCACAGGAAATAGAATGGATCATACATTAGCTAATATGATGGTTCCTTTTAGTTTTATTGATCAGTTAAAAATAACTTATTATGACCGAAATAATTGTATTAACTTTTATAGTGGACCAACAGTTATTACAAAAAGTGTGGGTCGGTACAAATACTTATCGATTATTCCTATTGAGAAAACTCTAATCATAAAAACTAGGGGCCTTAAGTATGAAGTAGAAAATAGGATTTTTGATACTTATGATAGTTTTGGTGTAAGTAATGAAGCTATTGGTGAATATGAAATAATTGTCGAATATGGTAAATTTATGATTATTGAAGCATCAGATTAAATTTTAATAATATGAAGTATTTTATATAACAAAAAACAGGCCCTACAATCATCACTAATTAATTAATGTTGATTGTAGGTCCTGTTATTTATTGTGAAAACTTATTAAAGTACTTCTTATTCAAGATTAAGCTCTTTCAACTTTACCAGAACGTAAACATTTAGCACAAACATTAACTCTTTGCACACTACCATTAACGATAGCTCTTACTGTTCTAATATTAGGTTTCCATTGCTTATTGCTTCTTCTATGAGAATGGCTTACTTGAATACCGAAGTGTACTCCTTTATCGCAAACTGCACACTTTGCCACTACGATACACCTCCTTATAAATAACTTATGTCAATACAACAATCCAATTTTAACAAAAAAACAATAAAAAAGCAAGATAAATATTTAATGTTTTTTAAAAAAATAAAAATTGATTTGAATTTCAAAGAAAAGATGATATAATTAATAAGCAATAAATCCAAAAAGGAGGCTTAACCATGGTTGGAAAAATTGGAAATGAGCTAGGCGAAGTAATTATCGAAGACGAAGTATTAGCTAAAGTCGCTGGATTATCAGCTATTGAGTGTTATGGAATAGTAGGAATGGCAATGGTAAATCTATCAACTGGACTTACAAAACTTCTAAGAGGTGATAGTCTTACAAGAGGAATTAATCTACAAGTTGTGGACAATATTGTTACAATTGATTTCCACATTATAATCGAATATGGAGTTAATATTAAAGCTGTTACTGATAATTTGATAAGTACAGTGAAATATAAACTTGAAATATTTTCAGGAATGGAAGTACAACATATTGATATTTTTGTAGAAGGCGTCCGCGTAGACGAATAAGAAACTTAAGGAGGAAGACCAGTGGCTATAGAAACAATAAATTCGAATATTCTAAAGAATATGTTTATTGCTGGTGCAAAATATTTAGAATCTAAGAAAAGATATGTAGATGAAATGAACGTATTTCCAGTACCTGATGGAGATACAGGTACAAATATGACGTTAACAATTTTAGCTGCAGCTAGAGAAGTAGAAAAAATAAACGGATCTGATATGGCTAAAGTTGCAAAAGCAATCTCATCAGGTTCCCTTAGAGGAGCTAGAGGAAACTCAGGCGTTATTCTTTCCCAAATTTTCAGAGGATTTACTAAAGAAATAGCAGAACACGATGAGTTAGACACCAAGATTCTAGCAGCAGCATTTGTACGAGGTTCTGACACAGCCTATAAAGCTGTTATGAAACCTAAAGAAGGTACAATTTTAACTATTGCAAGAAGTATTGGTGAAAAGGCAACAGAAATATGTGAAACTACAACAGATATTGTTGAAGCGTTAAGAGAAATTATTAAATATGCAAATGAAGTACTTGATGAAACACCTGAAATGCTTCCTGTTCTTAAAGAAGCTGGGGTTGTTGATGCAGGTGGACAGGGGCTGATTTATGTGTTAAAAGGAGCTTTGATAGCTCTTGAAAACGGAACAGATGTTACACTTGAAACTTATGAATATGATGGTGGAACGGATGAAGAAGTTAGAGTAGCTGTTGTACACGCTGATGAAGATATTGAGTTTGGTTATTGTACTGAGTTTATTATTGATACAGGTGATAGAAATACATATGAAGAAAATATGGAACATTCTAATACACTAAAGAGATTCCTTGATACAATAGGAGATTCTATTGTAGCAGTAGCTGATGAAGATCTTATAAAAATCCACGTTCACACTAATGATCCAGGACTTGCGATGCAACATGGATTAACAATAGGTCAATTAATGAACATAAAAGTTGATAACATGCGGATTCAACATGCCAATAACAATGATTATTCTCAAGAAGTTAAAGAAATCCCTATGAAAGATAACGCATTTATTGCAGTATCTGTTGGTGAAGGTATGAACAGTATTTTTAAAAGTTTAGGTGTTGACCATGTGGTTACAGGTGGTCAAACAATGAATCCTAGTACTGATGATTTCTTGACAGCGGTTGAGAAGATTAATGCTAAAGATATTTATATTTTTCCTAATAATAAGAATATTATTCTTGCAGCATCACAAGTATGTGATCTTGTTGAAGATAAAAACGTTCATGTAATACCTTCAACAACTGCACCACAAGGTGTAACGGCACTTATTACATTTGATGCCACGGTGACTCCGTTAGAAAATGTTGAAACTATGACAGAAGCGCTTGATGATGTTAAAACAGGCCAGGTTACATTTGCAGTGCGTGATACTAGTATTGATTCTAGAGAAATCAAAGAGGGTGATATATTAGGCATTGCTGATGATGGTATCAAGGCAGTCAATAAAGACTTAAATAGTGCAACTTATGAATTAATTGATTATATTATGGATGAAGATTCAGAACTTGTTACCATTTACTACGGTGAAGATATAACTGAAGATGGAGCAAAGAAGATTTCAGATTATATTGAAGATAAGTATGAAGATGTAGAAGTTGAAGTTCACTATGGTGGACAACCGTTATATTACTTTATTATTTCGATTGAATAATGGTTACATTATTGAGGCTGCCAATATGGTGGCCTCTAATAATATCTATTTATTATATAGGAGCAAACTTTATGAATCCATTGCTAAAAGATGTGTTAAAACTTAATAAGGTGGGACCAAAATCAAAAGAGGCATTAAATGCATTAGGGATACATAGGGTGTGTGATCTATTGCATTATTATCCGAGAACTTACGAAACAGTTGAAGCTATAACTGATATAGATAAGTTGAAGTTGAATGAACAAGCTTATATTAAGGGGATAATTGCCTCAAGTGTTAACGTTCTGCGTCTTAGTGGACGAGTTATGGTTCAATGTACTATTGAAGATGATACAGGACGAATAAAACTAATGTTTTTTAATCAACCTTATATTAAAAATGCCCTTCATCAAGGTGATAAGGTTATTATAAAAGGAAAATATATTATAAAAAATAACCGAAAGATGATTAGTGCTCCTAGTATCATAAAAGAAAAAGAATATGAAAAATTACAGAAAATTCAACTTAAACCTATATATCCTTTGTCTAAAAGTTTAAAACTTAAACAATTAACAGGATATGTTGAACAGAGTTTAGAAATAATGAAATTTGATATAGATGATTATTTACCAAGTAATATTAGAAAGCAATTAAATCTTGCATCATTATCTTTTGCTTATGAAAAAATTCATTATCCTTTAACTAGAGAAAACTTAGAAATTGCAAGAAGACGATTGATTTTCGATGAATTTTTCTTGTTTCAGATTGCAATGAAGGGAATTAAAGAACAAATACGCCGTAGCGATAATGAATTTTATATAAAAAAGCATATAAGAGTAAAAGGATTTATAAGTGAATTGCCTTTTAAATTAACTGATGCACAAAACAAAGCTATAGAAAATATTTTTGAAGATTTTCAAAGTAATTATACTATGACAAGACTAGTTCAAGGTGACGTTGGCTCAGGCAAGACGATTATTGCAACAATTGCACTGTTAAACACGGCCTTGTCAGGCTATCAAGGAGCTTTTATGGCTCCGACGGAGGTATTAGCCAAACAACATTTTCATGCTCTTAACAGTCAATTAGGAGCGTATGGTGTTAAGGTGGATATTCTTATAGGTGGCACAACTAAAAAGCAAAAAGAAATAATATATGAACAACTTAGACTTGGTGAAATAGATATTATTATCGGTACACATGCATTGATTCAAGAAAAAGTCTCCTTTGCTAATCTTGCTCTTGTAATAACTGACGAACAACATAGATTTGGAGTTATGCAACGGGAAGCTTTAGTTAACAAAGGTCGTTATCCACATACATTAGTAATGAGTGCAACGCCAATTCCAAGAACCTTAGCACTAATAGTATATGGGGATCTTGATATTAGTATAGTTGATGAACTTCCTATTGGGCGTAAAAAGATTGAAACATACTTAGTTGATTCAAGTTATCATGAAAGACTATATAAATTTATAATCAAAGAAGTAAAAGCAGGACATAATGTATATGTTGTTTGTCCTATGGTAGAAGATGGTGAAGATGATAATGGATTATTGTCAGTCGAATCATATATAGATGTGCTTAGAGAAGTTTTGCCAAGTAACATTATTGTTGAAAAATTGCATGGTCGTATGAAGAGCAAAGAAAAAACTTTAGTAGTGGAAAAATTTTTAACGTATGAAACTCAGGTTCTTGTTTCTACAACTGTCATTGAAGTTGGAGTTAATGTACCTAATGCAACGTTAATGATTATTGAAAATGCTGAGCGTTTTGGTCTTGCTCAATTACATCAATTAAGAGGACGTGTTGGTCGTTCGGATATACAATCCTTTTGCGTAATGGTATCTGATACTAAAAACAGCGATACTAGAAAAAAACTCAAATTCCTTAAAGAACATGAAGATGGATTTGCTCTTGCAGAATATGATTTAAAAACAAGAGGACCAGGAGATGCTTTTGGCATACATCAACATGGAATGCCTTTCTTTAAATTAGCAGATTTATATGAAGATATAAACTTACTTGAAGAGGCAAGAAAACTGTCGATACATTATGAAATGAACGATAGCTTGCAAACGCAATTAGAATTATTATATTACCAATTAAATACTGATATTGGATTATAGTGGTAGAATTAGAGAAACTTAGTTTTGACTCATTAACCGTACATAAAAAGAATAATAAACTATCAGAAAAGGAGAGTGTGACATTTTGTCATATAATAAATAGATGAGAGTTATATCAGGTAGTGCACGAAGAATTAATTTAATCGTACCAGATAGTAATGTTAGGCCAACAACAGATAGAACAAAAGAAACACTTTTTAATATGATTAATAGTGAGTTGCCAGGTGCTATAGTACTTGATTTATTTGCAGGATCAGGAGCTCTTGGAATTGAATCTTTAAGTCGTGGAGCTAAGTTTTGTTACTTTGGTGATAGTTATAAACAATCTAATGAATGTATTAAAACCAATTTGCAACATACGAAACTTGTTGATAAAGCAAAGGTTTTTAGGTATGATTATATAAAGACGCTTGAAACGTTAAGTAAAGAAGAGATAAAATGTCACGTTATATTTATAGATCCACCCTATAATATGGAATTTGAAAATTCGGCACTTAAATTGATTGATGAATATAACTTGCTTAAAGATGATGGGATAATAATTATTGAAAGTGATATAAAAACTATTATTGACGATTCAACACTTATAGGTTTTAATATTTATAAAACGAAAAAATATAAAACGAATAAATTTACATTTATTCAAAAAGAGGTGGAGTAGATGAAAATTGGAGTGTATCCAGGGAGTTTTGATCCTACAACGAACGGACATATGGACATTATTGATAGAGCTTGCAAGCTAGTTGATATTTTGATTGTAGGTGTTTTAAATAATCCTGATAAAACACCGTATTTAAACTTAGATAAGCGGGTAAAACTACTTAAAGAATTGACTAAAGATTTAAATAATGTAATGATTGAACCTTTTTCAGGTTTATTAGTAGATTTTGTAGCGAGTAAAAATGCTAATATTATTATTAGAGGTTTTAGAGCTATATCAGATTTTGAATATGAATTACAGTTAGCACAAACTAACTTTATGCTCAATGATACTATTGAAACTATTTTCTTGGTGTCACGTAATGAATATGTATATATTAGTTCTAGTATGGTAAAACAATTGGTTGAATTTGGTGGAGATATCTCTGGAATGGTTCCTAAAGTGACTATGGAACTTATGGATAGGGAAAATAAGATTAGAAAACAGGAGGGTTAGAGTTTGGATTCAATAATGTTATTATTAGATGAAATGGAAGGCTACTTACAAGAATGTAGTAATGTACCTTTTTCAAGCAAAGTAATTGTAAATATGGAAGTGTTATATGAATTTATGGCAGATCTTCGTATGAAATTACCTGAAGAGGTGAAAAGGTCTAAAAGAATAATCGATGAAAGAGAAAAAACTATTGAAATTGCTAAACAAACTGCAGCTTCTATAGTTGCAGAAGCAGAGGCTCATGTAGCAAAATTATTAGACGAACATGCGATTAGACAACAGGCAATCAAGGAAGCAGAAGCGCTTATGAATAAAGCAAAGGCCACAGCGGAAGAGATTACCGGCGGCTCGTATGATTATGTTGATAAACTATTGCAGCAAAATCAACAAGTTCTTAAAGATTTGTCAAATAAAAGTAATGAAAATTTTACTCACTATGATAATTATTTAAATTCGCAAATCAAAGTGCTTGAGCAAAATCGCAATAATATTAAACGCAAAGATTAAAGAAATCAAACAACGATTATTGCTTGACGGTAATCGTTGTTTTTATTTATATGATATTTATATACTACTAGTTGATTATAAATATTAGTATATTTTATTTCGGTTTCTAATAAATATTTTCCATATGGTGTGAGAAGTTTGTAATGATCTTTAACATTAGTTACAAGGGGTAATTCACATGTGTTTTTAAGTTTATGTAATACTTCTTTAGAAGATTTTTTGAAACCTAAAATTCTCACATATTGATGACCGTGGGAATTTAAATAATTTAAATCGCTGGTTTTTATATTTAAAAACATATGCATAATACTTCTTTGGATAGTTGTTTTAGTATAATTTTTAGTAGTGACAATATTTAGAAAATCTTTATAATTAGATGCTTTGTCAAGGCTATTTTTGAGACGTTTAAATAATTGAATATTGAAATCGTAAATATCATTAATCTCATATTCGCATTTAATCTCTAACTGATATTTAATTATTTGAAATATATCATCCATGTATATAGGGGAATAATCATGGCTTATTAAAGCTTCGACTACTTCTTTAGGCATGGCACTAGTAAGTTCTGATATAGGAGGGGTGGCAGATGATTTTTCGTAAAAGTGTTTTCGTATTGCAGACGCACTTGGTAATACTTCATTAAAAGATTCGCTTAGATAGGATGCGCCGACTCTTTGTATTGTAGTTGGTGTAATGTGGGATTTAAGTGTATATAACGCTTTTAAGTATTCTATACCTAAAATATTATTGGAACCTTTTAACAAATCATCTAAAGGATTATGATGATAAGTTGCATTTAGAGCAAGACTTCTTGCTTTAGGATATGAAAATCCTTTTTTGAGTTCGCTTTTTAGTGCGTTTTTAAAATTTGCTGGTTCATTTGATAAAAATTTTGCAATATCTTTAATTTGATTTATTTCGCCAGATTCACTACCAAAACATAAAATATCAATTATACCTAATTGATTTAATAAGGATACAGCTCCATAAGCAAAATTTTCAGCACTTGCTGTTGAATAAAATGTTGGTAATTGAATGACAACATCAGCACCGCCAATTAGAGCTAGTTTTGTTCTAGTAAATTGGTCAAATATGGCAGGCTCACCTCTTTGTACAAAGTTACCACTCATAACAACGATAATATAGTCGACTTCAAAACGTTTTTTTATTTCGTCTATTTGAAATTGATGTCCTAGATGAAAGGGATTATACTCTGTGATAACACCACATATTTTCATATTTGCTCCTTTGAGAGTGGATAAATCAAGGAATGATTAGTTCTACTTTTAATACTTAAAGTGGAACTTTACTATAACATAAAAAAGTATAACATTTTAGTGGGTTAGGTTCAAGAAATCGAATAAAAAAAGAAAATAAAAAAGAAAGCTTGTATACAATGTACGTTTTGGTTTATAATGGAATCGATGGGAATTAGATATAGTATGAAAGGAGTAATATAAAGTGAGTTTTATTGATAAGATTAAAGCAAAAGCAAAGTCAAATGTACAAACGATTGTACTACCAGAATCTCTAGAAATAAGAACGTTAGTGGCTACTGAGCAAATTCTAGCAGAGGGAATTGCTAATGTTATCTTGATTGGTAATGAAAAAGAAATCAATGAGGTAGCAGGAGAAATCAATATTAAAGAAGCAACAATCATTGATCCAAATAATTTTACGCAAATGGATAATTACGTTGAAACATTAGTTACATTACGTTCAAAAAAAGGTATGACAGAGGAAAAGGCTCGTGAACTTTTAACGACAAACACTTTGTATTTGGGGGTTATGATGGTGAAGAAAGGCCTGGCTGGAGGGATGGTGGCTGGAGCTGTTAATTCTACAGGTAATGTACTAAGACCTTCCTTACAAATACTTAAAACAGCACCAGGTGCAGAACTTGTTTCATCCTTTTTTGTTATGGTAGTACCTAATTGTGAACTTGGAGCGAATGGAACCTTTGTATTCTCAGATTGTGGATTAGTTCAAAACCCTAATGCTGAACAACTTGCATCTATCGCAGGTAGTAGTGCTGGTTCTTTTAAGGCACTAGTTGGGGAAGAACCTATTGTAGGAATGTTAAGTCATTCGACAAAGGGGAGTGCATCACATCCTGATGTTGATAAAGTGATTGAAGCAACTAAAATTGCTAAAGATAAATATCCGAAATATAAAATTGATGGTGAATTTCAACTTGATGCTGCGATTGTACCAAGTGTGGGTGCATCAAAAGCACCTGGTAGTGAAGTAGCAGGTAATGTTAATGTTCTAGTTTTCCCTGACCTTGATGCTGGAAATATTGGCTACAAATTAACTCAAAGACTTGCAAATGCAGAAGCATATGGACCAATTACTCAAGGAATTGCAATGCCTGTTAACGATTTATCAAGAGGCTGTTCAGCTAAAGATATCGTTGGAGTTGTTGCTGTAACAGCAGTACAAGCGATTAATCAAGAATAGGAGATTACATATGAATATATTAGTATTAAACTGTGGAAGTTCATCACTAAAATATCAATTAATCAGTATGGTAACAGAAGAAGTTCTTGCAATCGGTATTTGCGAGAGAATTGGAATAGATGGTTCGCTAATTAAACATACTCCAATAAACGGGAAAAAAATTACTATTAAATGTGATATGCCTAATCATGAAATAGCAGTACAACTTGTACTAAAGGCCTTGACTGATAAAACATATGGAGCTATTAAATCCATGGATGAAATATCAGCTGTAGGGCACCGTATAGTTCATGGTGGAGAGTTTTTCACAGATTCAGTTATTATTGATGATACAGTAATAAAAGCAATTGAATCATGTACAGAATTAGCGCCACTTCATAATCCTGCTAATCTTACTGGAATTGCTGCTTGTCAAGCAATCATACCAAATGTACAAAATGTAGCAGTTTTTGATACAGCGTTCCATCAGACAATGCCAGAAAAAGCTTATCTATATGCTTTACCATATGATTATTATGAAAGACTTAAAATTCGTCGTTATGGATTCCACGGTACTTCACATAAGTATGTTGCACATAGAACAGCTAAGTTTTTAAATAAAAACATTGAAGATTTAAAAATAGTTGTATGTCATCTAGGTAACGGTGCATCAGTTTGTGCAATAGATGCTGGTAAATCGGTTGATACTTCAATGGGTCTTACTCCACTTGAAGGACTTGCAATGGGAACAAGATCAGGAGACCTTGATCCAAAAATTCCTGATTTTATTGCTGAGGCAGAAGGCCTTACACACAATGAAGTTATGGATGTTCTTAACAAAAAATCAGGAGTGCTTGGCTTGTCAGGTATTTCAAGTGATTTTAGAGACCTTGAAAATGCTGTAGCAAAAGGAAATAAAAGGGCAATGATGACTATGGATGTATTTGAATATAGAGTTGCTAAATATATTGGTGCTTATGCTGCATCTATGAATGGTCTTGATGCAGTTGTATTTACAGCGGGTCTTGGTGAGAATAATAAAGATGTACGTAAAGGTATTTGTAAATATCTTACATACTTAGGCGTTAAAGTCGATGATAAACTTAATGACTGTAGAAGTATTGAAAGAGATTTTAGTGCTGAAGATGCCACAACACATTCAATGGTTATTCCTACAAATGAAGAATTGATGATTGCGAGAGAAACAAAAATGTTAGTTTGACCAGGTGTTATTGGTGCCTGTCACCTAGTTAGGTGACAGGCACCAATAACCAAAAAAACACTTGACAAATGTTTTGTATTTAGGTATAATATTTTTTGGTGAATTAAATTCAAACACCACCAAAGAAGGTGATATTATGTTAATACATTTGGTAGAGGTTTTTACTAGGCAAAACCAGGTGATTATTGAAGAAACCTTTAATGATTTCATTTACAATGATGGTATATATAAATGGCCAGCTGCTAATGGTTTAAACTTTAAAGTGACTTTGAAGCATATAGCTAAAGATGAAATTATGATTGAAGGCATATCAAGTACCACATTGATAATACCTTGTGATCGATGTACTAAAGAGGTTCGAATGGACATAAACACTGAATTTTCAAGAAACATATACCTTCACAACGATGAAGAAGATAGCGCTTATATTGACGGTGCTAACCTTAATCTTAGAGAACTTATTAACCAAGAAATGATTGATAAGTATCCTAGGAAAGTATTGTGTTCTGATGAATGTAAGGGGTTGTGCCCAACATGTGGTGTGAATCTAAACAACAAAAATTGTACATGTGATCGTGGTCAAATCGATATACGAATGGCCCAATTTAAAGATTTGCTAGAAAGCGAATTTAAGGAGGTGTAAAGAAATGGCAGTACCTAAGCGTAAACTATCCCAATCAAGAAGAAATAAGCGAAGAGCGCAAAGTTGGACATTATCTGCTCCAAACTTAGCTAAATGCCCTAAGTGTGGTGAGCCAGTAATGCCTCACAGAGTTTGTAAGGCTTGTGGAACATATAAGAATAAGGTTGTTATTGAAACTAAATAATTTCCTTTAACAAGAATTTAACGGGAAGACTATGGTCTTTCCGTTTTTTGTATGCGGAAGGAAAGTTCTTCTTTTAAATTTTATAAGTAGAAAAATTTCACTAAATA
>JAOZKH010000250.1 GCA_029935405.1 Vallitaleaceae bacterium
GAAGTGGAAATGGTACACTAGGTGCTAGAAAATATTCTAAAATTCTTAAACGTATCAAAACGCGTCCCTGTCACCACACAATATTTAAAGCCACCCGCAAGTTATGCATGGTGGCTCATTTAAACAACTCCATCATTAAATTTTCTTTTGTTTTTTCCAAATGACTAGCAACATCATTCAAAATATTATTAAGCGTTCCAATTCGTAACGGATCATGTTTTGGTATTGTTAAATGATGCTCCCCATTTACTTGTGTTGTATATCTCATATGGCTTCCTGTTTGTTTAGAAAATTCGTACCCATATTTTCTTAGCAATGATGCTAACTGTTCTCCTGATAAATCTCTTGGTATTCTCATACTACTAATAATTCATCTCTTACAAAATGAAGCCTTATTAATTTTGGAATATCTTTTTCTTCAAAATGACAAACAACAGCATCTTTTATATTAATTTTTATCTCTTCATAAGTATCTGCTTCTGTATATATTGATTGACCTAATGCTCTTGCAATATAACCGCCTTCTTCTGCTTCTCTAATTTCAAAATACAATTCGCTCATATTCATACCCCTTTCAAACAAAAATATACTTATATTGTATCACCATACATCATCCTTAACAACAAATAGCACAAAAAGCTTAATTCACTGATAACTCAGGAAAATCCAGATTTTGTGTAGCGACAGGGTAGGGACTCGTTTTTGGACGCGAATTGATTTATATATGTTGGTAATGCGTCCACATCCGAATCACTTTAATGCTTTTTTCTTTCTCAAACACTTGATATACAAGCCGATGTGTAATATTAATCCGCCTAGAAAAATATCCTGTTAAATTACCAATCAGTTTTTCATAGGGCGGCGGCTTCTGATATGGATTTTCCTTTATGATGTCCAGTAGCTCTCGTGTCTTCTTCTCTAGCCCTACTTGTTTGATCAGCTTCTTATCCTTTAAGGCTTGCTTCGAAAAGTAAATCTTGTAATTTACCATTCTTCATCCTCACTGTATTCAACACATCCTGACAAAGGTTCTTTTCCACCTTCAATAATACTATCTGCCATTCTGGTGATTGAGTTCAGATACAATGTCTCTTCAATAGATTTCCAGTCGTCCTCTGAAATCAAGACGGCGTTTTTGCCTTTACTATTTGTAATAGTCACAGGTTCCGAATAATTATTAACATCTGAAATAAGTTGAAACAACTTTTGACGGGCATTTGTCACATTGATAACTGTCATAATAATCATCTCCTATCTATCTTATTTAATTATAGTGTACATTTTTATGTACGTCAACTCCAAAATGCGTACTAAAGCCACAACAAAATTTGTTGTGGCTTTTAAGGCTTCTTTAATGTTTTATCATGTTCTCCTATATTTCTTATAAATATTCCATCCTTTGTAAATTGCCAGAGAAGGGGAATGATTTAAGACGTTTGAATGATTTTTCAAACTCTAGCAGCAGTTTAAACGCAGCATCAGGATTATCTTTATCTATATATCCAAGTATGCAAGCTAAATCTTTTTCTGAAAGAGGAGTTTGCATTACTTTATAATTATTTGACATTGTATTTACTCCTTAGCCTATCCATTACCTCACCCATAAGGTAGTGTTGCATCACCATTTTTGACGCACTAACAGGTACCAAACAATTCTTTGAGTTTGACTTACTTATCTCGCCCACCTATTTACACGTATTATAGCACGTGTTATAATAATGATAAGAGGGGGGACTTCACGATGAAATCATATTCTTCGAGAGAGGTCATATCTTTACTAAAAGCAGACGGTTGGTTTGAAATCAAATGTGTTGGTGATCATCATCAATTCAAATATTCCAGGAAAATTGGAAAAGTAACAATACCACATCCAGTTAAAGATATTCCAATCCGTACACTTAAAAGTATAAGCAAACAATCCGGAGTTACTTTTTCGTAGCTCCACACTCTCTAAAAAAGGAGGCATATTATGTTTAAAGATCATTATACTTATCCTGCACTTATCTCTTATGATAATGATGGTATTTCTGTTGAATTTCCTGATTTACCTGGGTGCCTAACATTTTCTAACACAATTGATAAAGCAATATTAATGGCAAAAGAAGCCCTAGCCTTACATTTATCTGGAATGGAAGATGATAATGATATTATACCAGACCCCTCTGATATTCCATCAATAAAACCAGATGAATCACAGGCAATCATGTTCATTGAGGTATGGATGCCAATATACAGAGACAAAATCAAATACACTTCTGTCAAAAAAACATTAACTATACCAAAATGGTTAAATGATATTGCCGAAGAGAATCATGTAAATTTCTCACAATCTTTACAAAACACTTTGAAAGAACAACTTGGTATATACAATCCTAAGGGTTAGTCTACATTGCACTACCAAACGTCCCTGTCACCACACAATAGGCTTAATTAACTGATAATTCAAGAAAATATAACTCATTGTGTGGTGATAGGGACGCTGGTACTTATGAATACAGCGTGCGCACTTTGTATATAAAAAGAACCATAATCATCTGTTTTCTGATTATGGTTCTTCTGTCGTAATAT
>JAOZKH010000092.1 GCA_029935405.1 Vallitaleaceae bacterium
TATTGTTGCAAAAAGTAATGTTGATATTGCATTTATTTCAGGCTTAATACCTCTTCTGGTCATGGTATATATTGTAATAGAAAGATTTGAAACACCATTTCCAGTTGTGAAGTAACTAATAACAAAGTCATCAAGAGACATTGTAAATGCCAATAAAAATCCTGTAATAATATTAGGAGCTATTTCAGGCAATATAACTTTTCTAACTGCCTTAAGCGGTGTCGCTCCAAGATCTAGTGCCGCTTCATAAGCATATTTATTCATTGATCTTAATTTAGGTGAAATACTCAATATGACAAAAGGAATATTAAAAGTAATATGTGCTAATAGCATAGAGTTAAAGCCTAATTTCATACCGATTCCAATAAAAAACAGCATAAATGCTATACCTGTTACTATGTCAGCATTAAGCACCGGTAAATAAGTAATATTCATGATAATAGTCCTTGTTCTTCTCTTCATTACATGAATACCTATTGCTGCACAAGTACCAATAATAACTGCAATTATTGATGATAATAATGCTACTATTAATGTATAATACAAAGATTGTGTAATAACAGGATCACTAAACATACTTTGATACCATTTAAGCGTAAAGCCACCCCATTTTGCTCTTGACTTAGAATCATTAAATGAAAATACCATTAATGTAACAATAGGTGCATACAAGAATATAATAATAAGAGCTAAATACAAACGCTCTATTCCTTTTTTTACCATATACCTACACCACCTTCTAGGTTATTATCAATTTTTTGCATAAATCCCATTGACATTAAAATAATAACCATTAGAATAAGTGACATTGCAGAACCAAATCCCCAATTGTAAGTCATTAAAAACTGTTGTTCAATTAGATTACCTATTAAATTAACTTTACCACTTCCTAGTAAATTCGGTATTACAAAAGAAGTTACTGCCGGCATAAATACCATCGTCACTCCACTCATAACTCCAGGAATACTAAGTGGAAAAACCACCTTTATTAACCTCTGAATAGCATTAGCACCAAGATCATTAGCTGCTTCAAGTACATAAGGATCTATTTTAGCTAATGCATTGTAAATCGGTAATACCATAAATGGTAAAAAATTATAAACCATACCAAGAATCACCGCATTTGGTGTTCCAATAATATTAAGTGTAGGTAGATTCAATGCTTTTAACAATGTATTTATTACTCCATTGTTTGTCTCAAGTAAAGTTAACCATGCATATGTTCTTAATAAAAAATTCATCCACATTGGAAGAATAAAAACAAATAACATACTTGAACCCTTTGTATCTTTCTTCGCAATGATAAGTGCTAAGGGATATGCCAACAAAAAGCAAATAACCGTTGCAATTCCTGCATACAAAAATGATTTCATCATAGCTTTAAAATATATAGGTTCAAAAGCTTTTCTAATGTAACCTAAAGTAAAAACCACACTACCGTTATCATCTATTGTAAATCCATAATATATAACCATTATCAATGGAATTAGTATAAATACAATCATCCATATTATATATGGATAAGCTAACCATTTACGATTCATCATCATCCACCTGCCTATGTTTTTTCATAATATGGATGTTAAAAGGATCCACCTCAATACTTACATAATCTCCAGGTACAAAATTCTCCGTATCATGTATTACCCATTCTTCTCCAAATGTTTCAATACAGGTTTCATAATGAACACCTTTAAATATACAATCTGTTACCTTACCTATAAGTTGGTTGTTACGACTTGTATGATTAGTTGTCTTTTGTGAATTTGATACTTTTGTTAGCCTAACATCTTCTGGTCGAATTACAACATCAATAGATTCATTCTCATTAAACCCTTTGTCTACACATTTAAAAGTATGCCCAAATAATTCGAGGACTTCATCTCGAATCATAATACCGTCATAAATATTACTTTCACCTATAAAGTCTGCAACAAATGCATTTATTGGTTCATTATAAATTGATTCAGGTGTACCCATTTGTTGAATTATTCCATCATTTATAACCACAACTGTATCACTCATTGTTAATGCTTCTTCTTGGTCATGAGTGACATATACAAATGTAATGCCTAACTCTTGTTGTAATGATTTTAGTTCATATTGCATTTCTTTCCTTAATTTTAAATCAAGAGAACTAAGTGGTTCATCTAATAATAATACTTCAGGTTCATTAACAATCGCTCTTGCAACAGCAACGCGTTGCTGTTGACCACCTGAAAGCTTTGAAATTGACCGTTTTTCATATCCTTGAAGGTTAACTTGTATAAGAGCTTTTGTAACCTTTTCCTTTATTATCTTTTTATTCATTTTTTTAATATTTAGGGCAAATGCAATATTGCCGTACACATCTAAATGAGTAAATAATGCATATCTTTGAAATACAGTATTAATATTTCGTTTATATGGTGCCACATTATTAATATTCTCTTCGCCAAGCATGACAAACCCGCTATCAGGATTCTCAAAACCTCCTAAGATACGTAAAATAGTTGTTTTACCACAACCACTTGGACCAAGCAAAGTTAAAAATTCATTTTTTTTAATATTTATACTAATGTTATTCAATATAACTTGACTACCGAATACTTTTTTAATATTTACTAGTCTTAATAAAACTTTATTATCCATTGCGCCACCTTCTATTTATAAAATAACCATCACTCTAATTATATTTATTTCGAACCATTTGTCAATCTATCTGCTGTTTCGTCTTAATTTATCCACTATCACCCTATAGATTATATCCACGCTGGGCGCAATAGATTGTATCCATGCCTCGCAAACAAAAAAACAGGATAGCATCTGCTATCCTGTTTCATATATTAATATGTATGATTATTATAATTTAAAGTCTGCGTACATCCCTACTTTTTGTTGTTCATTTTGTTGACGAATTGCTTGCATTTGAATTTTATATTGGTCTAAAATCTGATTTTTCTTTAATGATGAAATTTCTTCAGCAATATTGGCATCTTGGATTTTACTCATACTTGCAGTAATGTTATTAATCTTACCGCTAATACTATTAGATGCATGTTCAAAAGCATTTGTAGCAGAGCCAATATCACTTCTAGCTTCACTAACTTTTTCCATCGCGTCATCAATTTCATTTAAATCAAAAGAACCTGTAACATCAAATCCTTCAATACCAAGAGCTGATAAAGATGAGTCAGCTATTGAGATTTGAGTGCCTGTTCCATCAGTTTCTTGTGCAGTATTAACATTTGTAAAACTTCCGTCCAATAAAGGTTTTGTATTAAATTCAGTGTTCTTAGATACACTTTCAATGCCTGACAATAATTCATCTATTTCATTTTGAATAATACCTTTATCATCAGCATTTAAAATTCCGTTACTTGCCTGCACTGCTAGTTCTCTAATTCTACCTAAACTATCTTGAATAGAACCAAGTGAACCTTCTGCTGTATTAAGGGCATTACTCATATCTGCTACATTGTCAAGATTTTGCTCTGCACTAACTATTTGAGCATTCATTCCTTTTGCTATTGATAAGCCTGCCGGATCATCTGCAGCACTGTTTATTCTAAGACCTGAAGCAATATTAGTATATGGGCTTGAACCACCAATTGCATCTACGCTCATGTAATCACCAACTTTCAAAAAACAAAACAATTGTTACTTATTAGAGATAATACCTCCAACTTACTAATCTTAGTATAACAGATTAATGTGAACTGATTATGTCTTATTCTTTAATAATAATTATTTAATTCCATATTGTTCATAATACACATCTATACGTTCTTTAATCTCGTCATTAATATATACAACACCATCGATTGGCCTATTGTGAAGATACTCCACAATTTCTTCCATTGTGACAATCGCTTGCGTTCTAATACCAAATTCTTGTTCTAATTCTTTCAATGCTGATATTTCATTTTGACCTTTTTCCATACGATCAACAGAAATAATCAAACCAACCACCTTAATATTTCCTTGAGCTTTGATAAGTGGAATTGATTCACGAATTGATGTTCCAGCTGTAGTCACGTCTTCTATTATCAAAACCTTTTGTCCATCTTTAAGTGGTCCACCAAGTAGAATTCCTGCATCACCGTGATCTTTAACTTCTTTACGACTTGAACAATACTTTACGTTAATTCCAAAAGACGCTGATAATGATATTGTAGTTGCAACACTTATCGGAATTCCTTTGTATGCAGGTCCAAATAAAACATCAAAATCAGTTCTGAAGTTATCTTTAATTGCCTTGGCATAATAATCTCCTAATCTGTTAAGCTGTCTACCCGTAGTGTAGTTTCCTGTATTGATAAAAAACGGTGTTTTCCTTCCACTTTTTGTAGTAAAATCTCCAAAAGTTAATACACATGAATCTATCATAAATTCAATAAAATCTAATTTGTACGAATCCATATCATCTTTCCCTTCAATGAGTCTTACTCTATTATACCAACAATTTTGTTAATGTCTAGTAAATTATACGTTTTCATATAATTCTCTATTCCATCCAAAACCTTCATTGTTGCTCTCGGGTTAAGTAAATTCGCTGTACCAACAGAAATAGCACTCGCTCCTGCCATCATAAATTCTATTGCATCTTCGCCTGTCATAATACCACCTACTCCAATAATTGGAAGTTTGGTAACCTGTCTAACCTGATAAACCATTCTAATAGCCACTGGCTTTATTATAGGACCTGAAAGACCACCTGTTTTTCTACCTAAGACGGTTTTTCTTTTATGTATATCAATTTTCATGCCAATCAGTGTATTAATTAAAGAAATACCATCTGCTCCGCCTCTTTCAACTGCTTTTGCTATCTTCGTTATATCTGTTACATTTGGACTAAGTTTTACAATCAGAGGTTGCTTAGCCACTTTTTTAACTTCTCTTGTTACAAGTTCTGCCATATTAGGATCAACTCCAAAGGCTACTCCACCTTCTTTTATATTTGGACAAGATATATTTAGCTCTAACATATCAACATCTGCATTAGCAAGCTTCAAAGCAACTTCAACATACTCATCAACAGTTCTTCCTACAATATTCACTATTATTTTAGTATCATATTGTCTAAGAAATGGGATATCTTCTCTTATAAATACATCTATTCCAGGATTTTGTAATCCTACAGCATTTAACATTCCTCCATAAGTTTCTGCAATTCTTGGAGTAACGTTCCCTTTCCATGGTTTATTAGAAACACCTTTTACAATTACTGCTCCAATTTGATTCAAATCTATTACATCAGCAAATTCACGCCCTGAATTAAAAGTTCCTGATGCAGTAAATACAGGGTTTTTAAATTGTACTCCACAAAATTCAACTCCTAAATTCATTAGAAAATCACCTCCAAACAATCAAACACAGGTCCATCTTTACACACCTTTTTGTATATATAATCATTATCTTTCATTGTTTCTTTCGTCAAATTTATACTATCTTTATTAACCGAATTTCTTATTGGAATTACACATCCTACACAGGCTCCAAAACCGCAGCCCATTCTTTCTTCAAGTGAAAATTCACCTTTAATACTATGTTTAATATTAAACTTTTGTAGCCCTTTTAACATTGGTGTAGGACCGCAGGAATACAAATAATCAATAGTATCTATATATGGTAATAATTTATCTTCTATCATTTCAATAACATTTCCTTTATAGCCTTGCCTACCACTGTCAGTTGCAATATATACATCTCCATAATTTTTAAATTCATCAACAAGAAATATATCATTTTTGAAACCTAAAACTATTGTTAATTTGACTTTTTCACCATATATTTCTTTTAAAATTTTTGCTAATTCAAGTAATGGTGGAGTTCCAACACCTCCACCAACAATAAGAATATTTCCTTTGCCCTTAGATATTTCAAAGCCTTTTCCAAGAGGTCCAAGTACTTCAATTGAATCGCGTTTCTGTCTTGACGAAAGAATCTTCGTGCCTTCACCTACTACTGCATAGATAACACGTATTGTTTTTTCTTTTTTATTGACTTCACAAATACTTATCGGTCTTGGTAAAAGATGAATACCTCCTTTAACATATAAATTTACAAACTGTCCTGGATTTATATGTTTGACCATCTCACCTACATCTATGCTCATATCATATATATTTGGTACAATTTCATTGTTATGAACAACTCTACATTTCACTTTATTAAGTGGATTATAACACATGATTTTCTCCTATTCTTTCTTCCCCATATTATATATCTCCATTGTATCTTCATTAAGTTTTGCAGTTATTATATCTAACATACCTTTTGCCGTATCAAGAGATGTTAATACTGGGACACTTGCTTCAATAGCAACTCTTCTCATTCTAAATCCATCTCTTGTAGCATCATTAGCTTTAGTTGGTGTATTGATTACCATTTGAATCATTCCACTTCTAATTAAATCAAGTACGTTAGGTACACCTTCACTTATTTTTCGTACCTGTTTAACCGGTATTTTATGTTTAGAAAGTATCTTTGCCGTACCTTCTGTAGCAGCAAAATTATATCCAAGTTCAACATAACCTTTCGCCAAATTAACAAATTCTTCCTGATCACTAGGCTTAATAGTTGCAAGAATTGTTCCCTTTGTTTTAAGTACTCCCATACCCGAACCAATAAATCCTTTATATAAAGCTTCCTCAAAAGTTTTGCCAATACCAAGTACTTCTCCAGTAGAACGCATTTCAGGACCAAGACTCACCTCAACATTTGGTAATTTTTGTGTACTAAATACCGGTACTTTTATTGCCACAAGTTCAGCTGTTTTGTATAGCCCTGTTCCATAGTCCATATCCTTTAGCTTCTCACCTAACATACACCTTGTTGCAAGTTCAATCATTGGTACATCAGTTACTTTACTTATGTATGGAACCGTTCTTGATGAACGTGGATTCACTTCAATTACAAATAATTCATCATTAAATTCAATGTATTGTATATTAATCATCCCTATAACTTTAAGTGCGATTGCCAGCTTTTTAGTTTCTTCAACAATTTGCATAATAATACTATCACTAAGATTTTGTGGAGGATAAATACTAATACTATCTCCAGAATGAACTCCAGCTTTTTCTAAATGCTCCATAATTCCTGGAATAAGTATATTATTACCGTCACATATTGCATC
Organism: Vallitaleaceae bacterium; assembly: GCA_029935405.1. Classification (GTDB taxonomy): domain Bacteria; phylum Bacillota; class Clostridia; order Lachnospirales; family Vallitaleaceae; genus UBA1351. The sequence goes on from JAOZKH010000092.1 coordinate 7,121, forward strand.
TACTTCAATTTCACGACCTATTAAATATCTGTCAATAAGTACTGGCGTTTTATCGTCTCTTTCAAAAGCTTGAATAAGATATCTTTTAAGTTGTCTTTTATCATACGTGATTTCCATACCTTGGCCACCAAGAACATAACTTGGACGAACAAGTACCGGATATCCTAATATATTTGCTTCACTAAGCCCTTCTTCAAGGTTCCAAACAGCTTTCCCCTTAGGTCTTTTAATATCTAGTTTTTCAAGTAGCTTTTCAAAACGTTCTCTATCTTCTGCTTCATCTATTTGATTAGGTTTAGTTCCTAAAATCGGTACATTCATCTCATCAAGAAATAATGCTAACTTTATAGCAGTTTGCCCACCAAATTGAAGGATAACTCCATCTGGATTTTCTTTTTCAATTATGTTATATACATCTTCTTCCGTTAATGGTTCAAAATACAATTTATCAGCAGTGTCAAAATCTGTACTTACCGTTTCCGGATTATTATTAGCAATAATTGTTTCTATCCCGACTTTTTTTAGAGCTAAAACACTATGAACACAACAATAATCAAACTCAATTCCTTGTCCAATTCTAATCGGTCCTGAACCAATAACTAAAACTTTTTTATTCTCACTGACTTCCACCTCATCATATTCATCATATGTTGAATAGTAGTAAGGACTAATTGCTTCAAACTCTCCACCACAAGTATCTACCATTTTGTATACCGCTTCAATTTTAAACGCTTTTCTAAGTTTTAGTACTTCAATTGGTGTGCAATCTGTAAAATCTGCAATAGCCTTATCTGAAAATCCTTTTTTCTTAAGAGAATACATAAAATCTCTATCTATTTTTTCTATTGTTAATTGTCTTAATTGCTCTTCAAGATTAATAATTCCTTCAATTTTATCTATAAAAAATGTATCCATCCCTGTTATTTTACAGATTTTATCTTTACGATATCCTCTTCTAAGCAATTCTGCTAGATCAAACAATCTTTCATCATCAGGAACCTGAACTCTTCTCTTTAATTCTTCTAAGCTTCTTGAAACTGCTTTTTTGTGATACAAGCTATACTGTCCTATTTCTAACGAACGAACTGCTTTTAAAAGCGCCGCTTCAAAGTTATTTCCTATAGCCATAACTTCACCTGTAGCCATCATTTTAGTCCCTAAAGTTTTCTTAGCTCTTCTAAATTTATCAAAGGGCCACTTTGGTATTTTGATAACACAGTAGTCTAATGTTGGTTCAAAACAAGCTTGAGTTTTCTTTGTAACTGCATTTTGAATCTCATCTAATCTGTACCCAAGAGCCAACTTTGCGCTAACCTTTGCTATGGGGTAACCTGTAGCTTTAGATGCAAGTGCTGATGAACGGCTAACTCTTGGATTAATTTCTATAATAGCATATTCAAAACTATCAGGATTTAACGCTAGTTGTACATTACAACCACCTATGATTTTCACTTCATTAATAATGTCAAGGGATGCTTTTCTAAGTAACTGATACTCAACATCTGACAGAGTTTGGCTTGGCGCAACAACAATGGAATCACCTGTATGAACACCAACTGGATCTATGTTTTCCATATTGCACACCGTAATAGAGTTACCTGTTGCATCCCTCATTACTTCATATTCTATTTCTTTCCATCCTTTTATAGATTTTTCAAGAAGCACTTGACCTACACGACTAAGTTGAAGACCAACAGCAAGAATTTCTTTAAGTTCTTCTTTATCCTCTGCAATACCACCACCTGAACCACCTAATGTATACGCAGGTCTTACAACTATTGGATAACCAATTTGTTCAGCAAATTCAACTCCATCTTCCATGGTTGTTATGGTTTTACTTTCAATAACTGGTTGACCTATTCTTTCCATTAATTTTTTAAATGCTTCTCTATCTTCACTCTCTTTGATGGCGTCTATTTGAGTACCTATCACTTTTATATTGTACTTTTCCAAAATCTCAGTATCATGTAGCTCAACAGCTAAATTTAATCCAGTTTGCCCACCCATTCCTGCAATAACCGAATCAGGCTTTTCTTCTTGGATTACCTTTTCTAAAAATTCTATTGTTAAAGGTTCAATATATACTTTATCTGCAACCTCTTTATCAGTCATAATTGTCGCAGGATTAGAGTTCACCAATACTGTTATAATTCCTTCTTCTCTAAATGCCTGACATGCTTGTGTTCCCGAGTAATCAAATTCAGCAGCTTGACCTATTACAATCGGTCCTGAACCGATAACTAAAACTTTCTTTATTAAC